>JAEUTT010000022.1 GCA_016787165.1 Bacteroidia bacterium
TACAACATCTGGAGGTTTAACAGATATTAAACAAGGTGCAAATGGATGTATTTATGCAATGAAAGGTGGTTATACTACTGCAGGTGCAATTTACCGTATTTGTCCTATAACACTTAGCTTGGATGAATCATCAATACTTACCAATGCGATTGGTCAAAATTACCCAAATCCTGCTGATAACATTACTCAAATAGATTATAGATTGGCTCAAAGTGCTGATGTTTCAATTATTGTTTACGATGTTACCGGACGAACAATTAAAACTGTTGTAGCTCAATCGGTACAAGCAGGAAAACATACTGTAAGCTTAAATGATATGTCAAATTATGCGGATGGAGCTTATTTTTACAAATTTGAGGTAAAAACAAATGGTAAGCTGATACATGCAGAAACAAAACGAATGATTATTGCAAAATAGTTATTAATAAAAAAGGCTATTTTTAAAGAATGTATTAATTTTGGATTGAAGTTACTTCGAGCTTGTCGAGAAGTCTTTACCAAATGTTTGGTGCTCAACTAATCCCAATACGGGGTAACTGACATTAATAGGGTCTATTCTTTTAAATAGCCTTTTTGTTATAAAACCACCCCAAGGTTAATAGCTAAGTTAATTAACTACGTAGATTAAAGTCGCTTTGAGCTTGTCGAGAAGTCATTTTTTCAAATGTCTAATTTTCAACTAATCCCAATAGAAAGTGATATTAATAGGTAAACTTACTTGCAATATAGACTAAAGTCACTTCGAGCTTGTCGAGAAGTCATTTTTTAAAATGTCTAATTCTCAACTAATCCCAATAGAAAGTGATATTAGTAGGTAAGCTGACTAACTACTTTCTGTAATATTTCAAACGTATTTTCAGCCATCAAATTTTCTTTGTCTAGAGTAGGGTTAACTTCGCAAATTTCGAAACAACAAACTTTAGAGTTTTGAACCAATCGAACACATAAACTACCTGCTTCCTTTTCAGTTATTCCATTTCTTACAGGAGTTCCTGTTCCTTTTGAAATAGATGAATCCATGCTATCTACATCAAATGAAACATAAATAAGGTTACAATGTGTTAAATGCGCTAGAGCATCACGGGCTATTTTTTCTACTCCATTTCTTTTTACTTCGGCAGTAGTAAAGGTTTTTATTTTGTGTTTTTTTAGCAAAAACGATTCTTCCGGTTCTACATCTCTAACCCCAATGTAAACAATATCTTTGTATGTGATTTTTGGAGTAATATTCCCCACTTTTTTTAATTTACCCCACAATTCAACCGTTTCTTTATCGGGCTTGTTTACTCTGTTTGCAATGTTGTCTTCACCTAATGAAGCAGCTATAGGCATGCCATGTAAATTACCAGATGGGGTAGTATAAGGACTATGGATATCGGCATGTGCATCAATCCAAATCACTCCCAATTTTGCTTTCGGGTTGGCCATTTTAATACCTGCAATGGTTCCGCCTGCTGTGCTGTGGTCGCCAGCTAATACTATAGGGAAGTTATTCTTTTTTAATGTTTGTGAAACAGCTGCTGCTGTACGCTCATAAATGGATAAAATGCCATTTATACGTTTGGCATACGGTGTTTTAGGAGCTTCAAATAATAATTGATTTTCGGTTTTAATTTCAATAGATTCAATTTGCTTAAACATATTGCTTCCATAGTCTAAAGCCGCTATTTTAATAGCATCTACCCCCATGCTGGCACCTCTTGTTCCAGCTCCAATTTCTGATTTTACTTCAATAAATTTTAATGTTTTCATACTTTTTGTTTTTGCAAGATAAAACCAATGTTTTTATCTTAAATTTCATTCTTTATTAATATTTAATTTACTTACTTTAGTTTCAAAATATCAAAGTAAGTTACTTACATTTGTGAAAATAATTTTAAACAACTAATTTTTATTAAAAAATGGATAGCAGATACCGTGATTTAATTGAACAAACCTTCGATTTTCCACAAGAAGGTTTTAATGTTATAGATGATGAACTTTATTTTAATGATATTCCTTTAATGGATATTATCAAAAAATACGGTACTCCTCTAAAAATTAGCTATCTACCAAAAATAAGCTCTCAAATCCAAAAAGCCAAAAAAATATTCAATGTGGCTATGGCACGAGCCGATTATAAAGGCAAATATACATATTGTTATTGTACCAAAAGCTCTCATTTTCAATTTGTATTAGAAGAAGCACTAAAAAACGACATTCATCTTGAAACATCATCGGCTTTTGATGTGCCTATTGTAAGGGAATTACACCGAAATGGTAAAATTTCAAAAGAAACTTATGTTATAAATAATGGTTATAAACGACCAACTTATCTGAAATACATCAGTGAGCTTGTAAATGATGGTTTTGTGAATGCCATTCCTATTTTAGATAATAAAAAAGAATTACCTGCTTTAGAAAAGCTTTGTAAGAAAAAATTTAAAGTGGGTATTCGTGTGGCCACAGATGAAGAGCCTAAATTTGAGTTTTATACATCACGTTTAGGTATTCGTGAAGCTGATATTATTGATTATTATAACACAAACATTAAAAATAGTAACAAGTGCGAACTTAAAATGCTTCACTTTTTTATAAATACAGGTATAAAAGATACCACTTACTATTGGAGCGAGTTAACTAAGTGCATCAATGTATATTGTGATTTAAAAAAGGTTTGCCCAACCTTAGATTCATTAGATATTGGAGGTGGTTTCCCTATTAGAACATCATTAGGCTTTAATTATGATTATGATTATATGGCTGATGAAATTATTCAAAAAATTAAAAACATTTGTGTTGAACGTGAAGTAGATGAACCACACATTTTTACTGAGTTTGGAAGTTATACAGTAGGAGAGAGTGGAGCAGCTTTGTATTCCATTGTGGATG
>JAEUTT010000033.1 GCA_016787165.1 Bacteroidia bacterium
TTTTCGCCATTGATTAATTGGTAGGCATAAGGTTTTTGTTCAACCACTTCTCCTGCATGAGAAGGTAAAATTATTCTACCGTTTTTAATTGTAGCCTCAATGCCTTCATATTGCCATTGAATATTAGCTATTGAAGCTCCCGGTTTAACAATGTAATCGTATTTAAAATAACCATCATCAGAGCTGTATATTTTTAAATCAATGTTTGAATAGATGTTAGGATATTTTACTTCATGATATAATGGTACATTTCCAGCCCATTTTGAAGGGTCACTTCCTAAAAAATAATTGTGAATAGTTTCAATTTTATCTGTTGGAATATTCCCATGCTCTATATTAGAGTTTATAAATGCTAATCGGTATGCGTGTGAACGTATTTTGTTTTCTTTTGCTAAACTTCCTTTATTGTGTCTGCTTTTGTGAGCATTTTCCATGTCTTCTTGGTTATGGAATACAAAACTCATTTTGCCTTGCTCAAGCCATACAGAACCACCACCAATGGCTGCTTTGTAAAGTACATTGTGATCCCATTGTCCCATGTTTTTCACAAAACTTATTCTTTCGGGTTCAGATGCTGAATGTGATTGGATAGTACTAATAAAAGAAAGATTGATGAGCAAAAGAGGTAGTAATTTTTTCATGTGTCTATAATTTATATTTATTTAAAAAAATAAAATAAAACTCCGTTTACTTATAAAAAGAAACAGAGTAAATGTAAAAAAAAAGCAATAATTGAATGTTATTGGTTTTATCCTTGAAATTAGATGAAATTTTGGCTAAATAGGTTGCATTAAC
This sequence comes from Bacteroidia bacterium, assembly GCA_016787165.1. GTDB lineage: Bacteria > Bacteroidota > Bacteroidia > 2-12-FULL-35-15 > 2-12-FULL-35-15 > 2-12-FULL-35-15. Next base: position 796 of record JAEUTT010000033.1, read on the forward strand.
CAATCATTTTTGTTTTCCAGTTTTCGGGGATGTTTATGCTTTGATTGGTAACATAGTTAAAACAAACAATGATAGCTAATCCGTGAGCGGCTTCTATTTCAATACCATTTACTTCTCTCACAATGGAGCAACTCATGTCAAAGCTTTTGGAACCAACGCGAGATACCCATGTATAAACAGAAACCTTATCTTCTAGTAAAATAGGTTGTTTGTATTCCATTTCTACTTTAGCCAATATCACTCCCTCATTAACCCAATCAATTTTTATTCCTTCGCTTGCTAAGGCATCAAAATAATCAACCCTTGCTAATTCAAAATAAGTAATATGATTAGCATTGTTTACATGCCCCAATTTATCAATGTCTTTAAATCTAATTTGAATTTTAGTTTTATGCCTGTATGGAATTTTTGTCATGATGCTTTTGTACTAGGGTATTAATAATACCGCAAAGTTAAAACTTATAAATATGAATAGAGAGATAAAAATGAAATATTAGCATTAAAATGTATCCTATTGGATGAATAAAATTATACATTTGTGCTTTGCAAATTCTTTTGCAGTAATTTAAGAATACCTCATTTAATTTTAATACACATGGAAACAATTTCAGAATTAAAAAATGTTGCTTTAGAGCAAACGCATATAGCACTTGGTGCTAAAATGGTACCATTTGCAGGATACAATATGCCTGTTTCTTATTCGGGTTTAAATGATGAGCATTTAACTGTTCGTAATGCGGTTGGAGTATTTGATGTAAGTCATATGGGTGAATTTATTTTAAAAGGAGAAAACGCCTTGGATTTAATTCAACGTGTTACATCTAATGATGCTTCGGTATTAACAGATGGAAAAGTTCAATACTCTTGCTTGCCAAATGATAAGGGAGGAATAGTTGATGATTTGCTAGTATATAGAATAAATGATAAAGAATATATGTTGGTTGTAAATGCTTCTAATATTGAAAAAGATTGGAATTGGATTAGCAAATTCAATACAAAAGGGGTGGAGATGAAAAATATTTCGGACTCTGTTTCATTATTAGCAGTTCAAGGACCTAAAGCAGCACAAGCATTACAAAAACTAACAGATGTAAATTTGGCGGAGATGCCTTATTATACATTTAAAAAAGGAACGTTTAATGGTGTAGATAATGTGGTAATCTCAAATACTGGATATACTGGTGCTGGCGGATTTGAAATATATTTTGCAAACGAAGTTGCGGATAAAATGTGGAAAGCAATATTTGAAGCAGGTGCTGAGTTTGGCATTAAGCCAATTGGTTTAGGTGCTCGTGATACGTTACGATTAGAAATGGGTTTTTGTTTATATGGAAATGATATTGATGATACAACATCTCCCTTAGAAGCGGGTTTAGGTTGGATTACAAAATTTACTAAGGAATTTACAAATAGTAAAGCATTATTAGAACAAAAAGAAAAAGGAGTTGCTAAAAAATTAGTAGGTTTTGAAATGATTGATCGTGGTATTCCTCGTCACGATTACTTAATTGCAGATGCTGTTGGAAATACAATTGGAAAAGTTACTTCTGGTACTCAATCGCCATCATTAAACAAAGCAATTGGTATGGGATATGTTCCAACAGCATTGTCGAAAGTCGATTCAGAAATTTTTATCATGATTCGTGATAAAGCGATTAAAGCAAAGGTTGTAAAAATTCCTTTTTATAAAGCTTAATTTATTCCTTCTCTCTTATGGAGAAAAAGTTAATAGTAGATGTTTGTTTATCTCCTCAATTGTATCCTGCGTATGAACGTGAAGACACAATTGTAGTGGTAATTGATGTATTACGGGCAACATCAGCCATGTGTACTGCATTTGAATACGGAGTAGAAAAGATGATACCTGTAGCAACGCTTGAAGAGGCAATGGAGTACAAAAAGCAAGGTTTTTTAGTAGGTGCAGAGCGAAACGGTATTGCCATAGAAGGTTGTGATTTTGGAAACTCACCTTACAGTTACATGACCGATGCTATCAAAGGAAAGACAATTGTAATTTCTACTACCAATGGAACACAAGCTATAGAAGCAGCACGAAATGCATATAAAGTAGTGATAGGTGCATTTACAAATATATCGGCATTAACTCATTGGTTACAACAGCAAAACAAAAATGTACTTTTATTATGTTCTGGCTGGAAAAACAGAATGAATTTGGAAGATAGCGTTTTTGCTGGCGCATTAGCCGAACGTTTATTAAAAACCAATTTATTTCAAACGGGTGATGCTGCATTGGCTTCTTTGTTTTTATACCAACAAACACAAATTAGTCAAGTAAAATTTTTTCATAGTTCATCACACTCTAAGCGTTTAGCTGCAATGGGTTTAAAAAAAGATATAAAATACTGCTTTTCATTAGATAAAACTACCATCATACCTGTACTTGAAGGTAAGTATTTAGTAAAGATGGCTTAACACGTTCTCTTCTTTTTTATTCTTATCTTTAACCTTGTGAAAAATTACATCATTGCTATATCTATATTCGTGCTTATTGCGTTTATTTATATGCCTATAAATCAACCTGCTTACACATGGGGCTTTTATGCACATAAAAAGATAAATCGTATGGCCGTATTTACGTTGCCAAGCGAAATGATGGGTTTCTATAAACAGCATATTGAATATATTTCGGAGCATGCTGTAGATCCTGATAAAAGAAGATATGCTGTTGCTGATGAAGCTGCTCGGCATTACATCGATATTGACCATTATGGTTCTCATCCATTTGATTCTGTTCCAGTTTTTTGGAAAGCAGCAGTAAAAAAATATACAGAAGATACTTTAAAAGCTTATGGAATAGTTCCCTGGCACATCGAAAAAATGGTATACCGATTATCGGAAGCATTTAAACAAGAAAACCTAGATTTAATATTGCATTATTCAGCTGATTTAGGACATTATATCGGTGATGCACATGTGCCACTGCATACAACCGAAAACTATAACGGACAACTTACCAATCAAAAAGGAATACATGGTTTTTGGGAGTCACGAATTCCAGAGCTTAAATCAGAAAGCTATGATTATTGGGTAGGAAAAGCAAAATATATTGAGAAACCAATTATGAATGCCTGGGGAACAGTAAAAGCAAGTCATGCAGCTGTTGACTCGGTCTTAAAGTTTGAAGCACAGTTAAACTCAACTTTCTCTCCCGATAAAAAATATAGTTTTGAAAACAGAGGTTCTATGTTAATGAAAGTATATTCAAAAGAATACACCGAAGCATACGATAAATTGATGAACGGAATGGTAGAACGCAGAATGCGCCAAGCAATTATAACTGTAGGTAGTTTATGGTATACAGCATGGGTAAATGCTGGAAAGCCTAATTTAAATCGATTTGGTGATAAACAAGTATCGGATTCACTAAAATTAGCTCATAAGCAACAAGAAGAATTGTGGAAAACAGGCGGAGCAACAAAAGAAATTAAAGGACATGACGATTAATATGAACTTTCATTTACAATTTCCCATACCCGCATTTTCTGAAAAATTAAATTACAATCAACAATCCATATTTGTTGGTTCGTGCTTCTCTGAAAACATTGGAGAACTGATGAAACGATATAAGTTTAATTGTATAATTAATCCCAATGGCATTTTATATAATCCATATAGTATTTCAAAAGCAATTAACAGATATATTGAAAACAAAACATTGAATGATAATGATTTGTTTTTTTCGAATGAACAATGGAATAGCTGGGAGCATCATAGTTGTTATTCAGCTAATGATAAAGCTGTTTGTTTAAAACAAATCAATGATTCAATACAAGCAACACATTCATATTTAAAAAATACCGATTGGCTCTTTATAACATGGGGTTCAGCTTTTGTATACAGAAATATTGAAACAGAAAAATTGGTTAGCAATTGTCATAAAGTTCCTCAAAAACGATTTGAAAAACAAATATTATCAGCACAAGAAATAGTTTCGGATTACCAATTGCTATTGAATAAACTAAAACAGCTATATCCAAATTTAAAAATTGTTTTTACTGTTAGCCCTGTTAGGTATGTAAGAGATGGAGTAGTGGAAAATAATTTAAGCAAAGCACATTTAATATCTGCAGTTCACAAACTTATTAATGAGTTTGATTATGCGTATTATTTTCCTGCATATGAAATTGTAATAGATGAATTAAGAGATTATCGTTTTTATAAATCAGATTTAGTACATCCAAGCGAACAAGCGGTTGAATATGTTTTTGAAAAATTAAAAAACACATTGTTGGATGAACAAGCGATAGCAACGTTCGAAAAAATTAAAGAAATAATAAAAGCCAAGGAACACTTGCCTTTTAATAAGGATTCCTTGGAATTTAAAAAATTCAAACAAATATTTTTAGAAAAATGCAATCAATTGAGCAATCAATTTCCTTCAATTGATTTAAGCAATGAGGTGTTATATTTTAAACGTTAATCCAGCCGTTAAATAAGATATTCCATATCCTGCTTCAGCAAATACTCCTACTTTTTTTGCGAAATACCAGCGAGCTCCTGCAAATAATGAATAGGTAGGATAAGCAACACCGTCTTTTAACTTATAGTTGCTTTGTTCTGGTTTAGGGTCATTTGTATCGTAACGATATAACTGAATACGAGCTCCAATAATAATACCTCCATATACTTCTGCTCTTTCTTTATTTAAAACATCCCAGTGGTAGGCAGCTCTTCCAGCAACTAAAATATTATTCCAATGATGTTCGTAATAATAATCATTGAAATCGTGAGGTGCTCGGTATGTATTTCTATAATTTGCAGATTGAAAACCTAAATATCCGCCTACACCTATATATCCCGGACCTAACCGCTGTTTCCAAGGTTGTTCGTATGAGATACTAAAAGCTGGTGTTTCACGGTATCTACCCCCTGCAATTCGGTAGTGTCGTATACCTCCAACACCTACTCCTACATTAAGAATCCGGGTGTTTTCATCAAAACATTTTGCTGATGTATTATCATTTTTTAAATAATTTGAATCATTGCTGGCATTTACAGATCCAATGGATAAAATGCCAATCAGAATTGTAAAAAGAGAGGTTTTCATATCTTAATGTTTTTTAAATCTTTTAGGTGATACGAAATTTTAAAAATTTCGGTTTCAATTATCTTTATAAGATTATAAGTTCACAAAGGTAAACCTTTATAATCCAGCATCAAAGCCTATTTAACATGTTTTGTGAATTAAGGTCGGTATTAGTATATATTGTTGGTAAATTGCAATAAATATGGATAAAATGAGTTTAATCTGTTTGTAAAAACTTATTAAATGTTATCTT
>JAEUTT010000043.1 GCA_016787165.1 Bacteroidia bacterium
AACAACATATCGCCTTTACGTTGACTCACATATTCAATTACTTTACCAGCACTTTCTTCCGGAACATCTACTGTTAAATATTCAATTGGCTCACATTTAACACCATCAATTTCTTTGATGATAACTTGTGGTTGTCCTACTTGTAACTCGTAGCCTTCGCGTCTCATTGTTTCAATCAAAACAGATAAGTGAAGAATACCACGACCAAACACTAAGTATGAATCAGCAGAGTTTGTTTCTTCCACTCTTAATGCAAGATTTTTTTCAAGCTCTTTAAACAAACGATCACGCAAGTGACGTGATGTAACAAACTTCCCTTCTTTACCAAAAAACGGAGAGTTGTTGATACAAAAAATCATGTTCATGGTAGGCTCATCAATTGCAATTGGTGTTAATCCTTCAGGATTTTCAAAATCAGCAATGGTATCGCCAATTTCAAAACCATCAATTCCTGTTAAGGCTACAATTTCTCCTGAATCCTCTTCTGTTGCTTTTTGCTTGCCTAAACCTTCGAATGTAAATAACTCTTTAATACGAGATTTTATTACTGAACCATCTCTTTTTACTAATGAAACAGGCATGTTTTCTCTGATGGTACCACGATGAACTCTTCCTACAGCAATACGTCCAACAAATGAAGAATAATCCAATGATGTTACTTGCATTTGCAAAGTGCCTTCATTTTGTAAAGCTGGTGGAAATTTATCGATGATAGTATCTAACAAATAAGTGATATCAGATGTTGGTGTTTTCCAGTCCGGACCCATCCAACCTTGTTTTGACGAACCATAAACAGTAGTAAAATCTAATTGTTCCTCTGTAGCATCCAAGTTAAAAAACAAATCAAATACTTGATCGTGTACTTCATCCGGGCGACAATTTGGTTTATCTACTTTATTAATTACTAAAATTACTTTTTTACCTTGAGCCAATGCTTTTTGAGTAACAAAACGTGTTTGAGGCATTGGACCTTCAAATGCATCTACTAACAAAACTACACCATCTGCCATGTTTAACACACGCTCTACTTCACCTCCAAAGTCGGCATGGCCTGGAGTATCAATAATATTAATTTTTGTTCCTTTATAACGTACAGATACGTTTTTTGCCAAAATGGTAATCCCTCGTTCACGCTCTAAATCATTATTATCAAGGATTAACTCTCCTGATTCTTGATTTTCACGAAATAATTTACCTGTGTGTAAAATTTTGTCAACCAAAGTTGTTTTCCCGTGATCGACATGGGCAATAATGGCAATGTTTCTAATATTTTGCATTTTTTTTGAATTATTCAGCAAACAGATTTTGGCGGTTTGCTTTTTAGTTATTTTTTAAGGGTGCAAAAGTAGTGATTTTATCCTTAGGTTGTGTTATATAAGCATTGGAAATAGAAAACAATGGATGAATTACGCTTTTTGAAAGGATAAAGGCTATTTTTTGAGGATAGCCACAAGAAACTCGTTCTTATTTTTTCGACTTCTTTTTAGCTTCTTTGGCTTTTTTAGCCGCTTCCTTTTCGGCCATTTTTTTATTTTTTTCTTCCTGTTTAATTTGCGTTTTTGTTTTGGTAAATTTAATCAATCGTGCTCCTGCATACACGCCATAACTATATGTAAGCTGTTGTGTTTTTAAGTTTTTAATGCTCGATTGATCTGCATCAATATTTCCATACAGTCCAGTAAACAAAACCTTTCCGTTGTAACCTAAACTAGCCTTGCCTCTTCCAACAAGTGGAAAGCTTATTTTATAAAAATTTCCTGTTGGGTATTTAAACGTTTGCGATTGAATTCCCACACCGGCAAATGCTGCAAGTGAACAGTAAAAATAATTTTTTGTGAAATTATAACCATAACCTCCTTGAATAAAAAAGGAATAATTTCTGTTTCGTTGTAAATCAGAAATACTACCATAATATGGTCGTAATTCACCTGGTATCATTGTTCTATCGGTACTTTTTAACTCGTTAAAACGCAAAGCCATAATCATCATGGCAGAACCTGCACTCTTTTTTTGCAGCTGACTTTGATGAAAAGCGGCATTGTATGAAAATTTTTTGCAATTAAAAAAAAAAATATTTCTTGCTCCCCACTTATCCGCACGAATAATTGTATTTTTTTGTATAGAACCTGGCGCTTGGTTTTTGTAACTAAAATAAAAACGACTATAATCCTGATAATGTGCTTCAAATCCGAATTTGGTTCCATACATATTTATAGTAAACCCTTTGTAGCCTGCTTTTATTCTAGCTGTTGTATCTAAATAATCATCTGTAAATTTAAATGCATACGAAAAACCTATTCCTTTGATATTTACCGAAACACCCATAACAGGCGGGATGTGTGGTGTATAAAAAAGTTTGGCATCATTCAGCTCTTTTTCGGTAAAACCATCATTGTTACGCGGAGTTAAGGTATAGGTAAAGCCGTTGTTTACCAAAAATGTTTTTAAAGAAACAATATTTTTAAATTTTTGTACATAATTGGTGTCAGGGTCTGTTCCTGCCTTGGAGAGGAAGATAATAACTATAAATAAAAAGGAGAGAATGGCCTTTTTCATTCATTCAAAAATAGTAAATTTTTTAAAAAAAGAATTTCATCTTTGAATTTTTTATTTAAAGAATAAAAAAAGCTGGTGATTGTCACCAGCTTTTTGAGGTCCCGAGCGGATTCGAACCGCTGTAGAAGCTTTTGCAGAGCTCTGCCTAGCCACTCGGCCACAGGACCTTATTACATCCACCGAAACTTAAGTAAAGGTGGTATTTTATTATTACAATATTTTCTCTCTAGTCACTCACCCGATTACTATCGGGATACAGGAGCTTTTTAACTGTGCACAAAAATAGCACTTTTAACTAATACTGCAATTATTTTTTTTGTTTCTATCAGCATATTCCTTTAAACATTGCGGACACAAACAGTTATCATACTTTTCTTTTAACTCATTTAAGGTTGCTATATCCAAAAACAAATTCTCACACCAACACCCCGGTTGTTCATTTCCACAGCTAAACGTTTCTTTACACTTTGAGCAACTTTTAATCGACATTATGCAACAATAACAATGCTTACTTTTTCTACGTTCCCATTCATTGGTGGGTTATGCTTTGTAACTTTCACTTCCACTTTTAAAATAGTTTTAAACTGCTTTTTTAGCTCATCCACTATTCGTTGTCCTACTTGCTCTATCAACCTTGAACGTATTGCCATTTGCGCTTTTACAATATCATATACTGTTACATAGTCAATGGTTTTTGTTAAATCATCCTCTTTTGCTGCTTCACTAAAATCGGTTTCCATTATTACATCAACAGTATAATGTGTTCCTATTTTGGCTTCTTCGGGCAAACAGCCATGGTAGCCAAATATATTTATTCCCTCTACAATTATTTTGTGCATCATTTCTTTTTTAAAAATCCATTCCTTCTGAACTTTCTCCGCTACCACCTCTGTTTCCACTTTTCCGTTTAAATATAGAAGCATCGGGTTTACCAAACATCCAGGTTACACTAAATCTTAAAAAGCGAGACTCTCTTCTGCGTTGCATGTCTTGTGTATAATCATCGGTATAATAGCGCATACCTCTTGCTTTGCTATTAAACACATCACTTAATGTTAAATTAAAAATTAAGCGTTGCATAATATTTTTATTCAATGATACATCTAAAAAATACATCTCTCTAGTTTCGCCTTGTGCAATTGGTCTTGGTGCATCATAATTTCCATTTACCTGAAAGGTAATATCCCAAGGTAACTTATATGCCACTGTTAATTTTCCCTCCCAAGAATAACCATCATTTTGCAATTGTGTTGTTGAATTTGAATATTTTACCAATACATAATACGCTGTAGCATTAGCAGTAACATTTAAATTTTTGCTGACTGTTATTTTTGCTGTGTTTTCCCAACCGTATGAATAACTATTGTCGCCATTCATAAATGTATTTACTAATACTGTTGGATCCGAAGGACTTGTATAAGCAATGTTTGTGATAACATCCTCTGTATATTTTCCATAGATAGATGTTAAATAATTTAATTTTTTTCCTAAATAGTTATAATTAATTTCTGCCATGTTCACAAACTCCGGAGTTAGTGCAGGGTTTCCGATACGATAATTATATCTATCGGCAAACATTACAAAAGGCATTAGCTGAAAAAAGTTTGGTCGTTTTATTTTACGACTAAAATTTAATTGCACTTCGTTTTTGGAATTCAGTTTTCTACTAAAATACAAACCTGGGAAAATTGATTTTAAAATGTCGGATGATTTTGATGGATAGCTATAACTAAAATCCTGATTAGGTTTATTAAGTACTTGTCCTTGATAATACGATTGCTCAAAACGCAAACCAGCCTGAATATTTATTTTTTTAATACGTGTGCTATAATTTACATACGCAGCATTTACTAAATCATCAATCAAATAGTCATTTGATAATACCGAATCGTACACATACGCATTGTACAAATAAGAAAAATCGGTAGTTGTGTTTGCGTTTCTACTTTGCTTATATGTGCTTTTTATTCCAAACTCAATTTTTGTGCTATCATTAATTGGATTGGCATAATCTATTTGAAAAGTCCCTAAATGACTATTACCGTTTGCTACATTTTTTTCAATTTCATCGCCACCATACGGTGCTCCCATTAAAAAATTATACGTTGTAAAAGTATAACCACCATCAGTAACTCCATAATTATAGCTAGCATCAACAGTCAGTTCCTTTTGAGGTTTTGGAAATGTTTTACGATACGTTATTTGTGCAGTATAATTATTAAAATTTCCGATATTTTCATTCACTCTATTCCCAAATGAAACTGTATCATAATCGGTATTTAAGGAATTAAAAAATTGTTTGTCGATACTTTTATGCAAACCTCTTACTGCATTTCCACCAAGTGTAATTGTATTTCTATTGTTGATTGAATAGTCTACCGCCAAGCGAACCATGTTCATTCTATTAATCATGGTTGTATTATTATTTTGATCAAAATATTTTACAGGCAAAGGATAGGAAATATTATTCCGATTAGTAAATCCTTTGTTTTCATTTCTACTTGTATTATAGCTATATGTCAATGAAACATTAAATGGTTTTTCTTTCACATTTAAATTACCCATTACATTATATCTGTCATTGGTTCCAATTCCAGCCTGAACCATTCCATTATAGCCAGGTTTGCTATTTTTTTTCATCACCACATTTAAAATTCCACCGGTTGTATTGGCATCAAACTTTACCGAAGGATTTGTAATAACTTCGATACGTTCAATTTGATCAGCAGGAATTTGTTGCATGGTAAGTGTTGTTGGTCGACCATCAATAAAAATTTGAACAGAACTATTTCTCAAAGATATTTCACCATCGGCATCCACTGTTACGCTTGGAATATTTTTTAAAGCATCTAATCCTGTTCCACCTGTTACACTTAAATCTTTGTCTACATTGTACACTTTTCTGTCAATGCTCATCGACATATTTCCTTTTTCGGCCGACACCTCTACTTCATTTAAAACAGTAACGTCTGGTTCAATTTTAATATTTCCTAAATCACGTTCAATACTTTGGGCATTGATCATAATTTTTTGCTCAAATTTTTTATACCCAATAAAATGAATACGAAGAGTAAACATTCCAAAAGGTAAATTGTCCAATGAAAAGTCGCCATTTTGTTTGGTTAAAAACCCCGCAACAGCACTATCTTTAGGCATTGAAAACAATGCTACCGACACAAACTCTAAAGGTTGTTTTGTTTTTGCATCAATTACTTTTCCGTACACACGACCAATGGAAAGCATTTTCATTTTTGCTGCAGCATTAGGCATTTGTGCAAACAACAATGTAGGCAAACACAAAATAAAAAGCAGATGGATTTTAATTTTAAGCATTATTATATATTGTTGCTTTTAAGAAAAGCATTTAATCGTTTTATTATTTCATCTTTTCCTAATAATTCGACTATTTCGAACAAGGCAGGGCCTCCACCCACACCGCTAATGCTTACACGAAAGAGTTGCATTACTTGTCCTGCACCCAAGCCTAATTTTTCTGCAGTAGCTTTAAATGTTGCTTCTGTTTCGGCCGCAGTGAAACTTGATAAAGAAGAAAAAGCACTTGCTATTTCTTTAATAAAAAGACCTGTTTGTTCATTCAAACGTTTCTTTAATACATCAACATCGTAACTTGTTGGTGAATTAAAAAAGTAAACTGAATTATCCCAAAATTCATTTACAAAATGTGCTTTCTCTTTTATTAGTCTGCAAACATTTTCAATAAACTCTTTTGATTTTTGATTTTCCCCTTTTAACTTTTCTTCTAATATAGGAGCAAATAATGTTGCTAATTCTGCATCTGATTTTTGACGTAAATATTGTTGGTTAAACCATTTTGTTTTTTCAGGATCGAATTTAGCACCCGATTTATTTACACGTTCGAATGAGAAAAGATTAATCAATTCTTCTTTGCTCATAATTTCTTGATTTCCTCCCGGGTTCCAGCCTAATAAAGCAAGCATATTAATAAATGCCTCCGGGAAAAAACCTGATTCACGGTAACCAACATAACTTTCTTTGGTTCGTTCATCATACCAGTTTAAAGGAAACATGGGCAAACCTGATTTATCACGCTTACTCAATTTTCCATTGCCATCGGGTTTTAAGATTAAAGGCAAATGTGCCAATAAAGGCATTTTATCTTCTAATCCCAAATAACGATAAATCAACACATGTGATGGAGCAGATGGCAGCCATTCTTCACCACGTACAGCATGCGATACTTGCATTTCAATATCATCAACAATGTGTGCTAAATGATAGGTTGGCATTCCATCGCTTTTCAATAATACTTTATCATCTACTTGTGATGAATTTACAACCACCCAACCACGAATAATATCATGAAAACGAATTTCTTCGTTACGGGGAACTTTTAAACGAATAACATAAGGTGTTCCTGCATCCATTAATTTTTTTACTTCATCTTCTGAAAGTGTTAATGAATTACGCATGGTTTGGCGTGTAACCGCATTGTATTGCGGAGCAACTACTTTTGCTGCTTCCAAACGCTTGCGCATAGCATCTAATTCTTCGGATGTATCAAATGCATAGTAGGCATGTCCTGCTGCAATTAATTGGTCGGCATATTTTTTATAAATACCTAATTCTTTACGTTCACTTTGGCGGTAAGGAGCATGGGGTCCATCACCAAAACCAACACCTTCATTGGGTTCAATGCCGCACCATTTTAATGAATTAATAATATACTCTTCGGCACCATTCACATAACGTGTTTGATCGGTATCCTCAATACGTAAAATGAAATCACCACCGTGCTTTTTTGCGAATAAATAACAAAATAAGGCTGTGCGAACTCCACCCATGTGTAAACCACCTGTTGGGCTTGGCGCAAAACGTAAACGAACTCTTTTTTCCATAACTTTTTTAATAATTCGCAAAGATAATGGTATATTTAAAACTTATTCATGGATTTAGCACGATAAATTGAAGCACATCCGTTTTTATATCGCTTTTTTAACATTTTTTACATGTTTCTTTCCTGTGTTCTCGCAAGAACAGGAAATAATTTTGCTATTTAATTCAGAACAAACAGCCGAAAAAATAGATAAATTAATTCTTCGTAAATATGAATTGAAAGATTCAATTAAATTAAATTGGATTGCTTCAAAAATTAACAAGAAAGAAAAAAAAATACTTTTTTATCATACGCTTGGCGAACAATTTTATGATGCCGATGACTATGATGCTGCTAAATATTTTTATACAAAATCGGTTGCACTGGCAAAGCTTACTCTCAACAAAAAGTTGATTGCCGATGAATTAAGTTTACTTGGCGATATATACCGCTTACAAGATCAAAACACCATTGCACTTCAGCTTTTGTTTCAATCAATGTACATGTACAAGGAATTAAACGATTACAAAAAATTAACACACACGCTTTCGCTAATTGGTGACATAAACAGGTGCCTAGACCAACACACTGATGCTTTAAAATATTTGAACGAATCGTTAACTATTGCCCATGAATACCATTATGATAATGATAAAACATTTTGTTATAGCTCAATAGGAGGAACCTACCATGCAAAAAAAGATTACGAAAATGCGGCAATCAATTATATGAAAGGATTAACAATTGCCAGAATGCAAAAAGATACGATGCGTATTGTTGATTTAGAACATTCATTAGGCGATTTGTTAATTGATCAAAATAAAATTGCCGAAGCACTTGTAATGCTAAACGATGCAACATTATTGTGCTTAGCTATTAATGACAAATTTAATTTAGTGTATTGTTATATAGGAACAGCAAAAGCTTATTTAAAACAAAAACAATATCAAAGAGCTATTGACTTATGTTTAAAAGGGTATGAAATAAGCAAAGGAATAAATGTTATTGGATTATCGGCAGATGTTTCAGAGGTACTACATGAAGCTTACTATTATAATAATGACATGAAAAATGCTTATATGTTTTTGAAAATACTAAACGACAACAGAGATAGCACTATTAATTCAGAACAAATAAAACAACAAGCACAAGTTGAAATTACTTTTAAAAATTCTTACAAAGAAAAACAAGACAGTTTGGTAAGAGCTATTCAACAGGAACAAAAAGATATGGCGCATCAAGCCGCTTTAAAACACCAAAAAATCATTGCGATTGCAGGAGTAATAGGATTAATAATGGCAGCCACTATTGCATTTATTGTTTTTAGATTTTACCAAAAGGAAAAAAAATCAAAACACATCATTCATGAACAAAAAATTTTAGTAGATGAAAAAAACAAGGAAATTGTAGACAGTATCAATTATGCTAAAAAAATCCAACAAGCTATCGTTCCTGGGAGTGAAGAGATTATATCCATTTTTCCAAACAGTTTTGTTTTGCTATTACCAAAAGATATTGTAAGTGGTGATTTTTATTGGGTTGCTCAAACAACCAAATATAATTTTTTTGCAGTAATTGATTGTACCGGACATGGTGTTCCTGGAGGATTTATGAGCATGCTCGGCATGGCATTATTAAATGAAATTGTAAATGAGAAAAATATTTATGAGCCTGCAGATATTTTAAATCTTTTAAAAATAAAAATTATTAGTGTTCTAAGGCAGTCTGACAATGTCAATGAAAATAAAGATGGTATGGATATTTCACTTTGTAGAATTGATAAAAAACACAAAGAAGTTGTTTTTGCAGGAGCCAACAATTCACTTTATATCATCCGAAAAAACACATTAACCGAATACAAAGGCGACAAACATCCAATTGGTTATTCATTTGAAACTACAAACAAGCCCTTTAGTCAGCAATGCATTTCACTTGAAAAAAATGATTTTTTATATATGTTTACCGATGGGCTACCAGACCAATTTGGTGGACCACAAGGTAAAAAATATAAATACAAAGCTTTAGAACAATTACTTATTGATATCCACAACCTAAATCCTATCGAACAAAAAAGCAAAATTTTAGAAACACATCTTCAATGGAAAGGAAATTTAGAGCAAGTAGATGACATTTGTATTGCAGGAATACAAGTATAAATAATACATTTGCAAAAAAACAATAGAATGCAATTACTCACACCTACCAATTTTAAAGATTACGAATTAATTGATGTTGGCAATTTTGAAAAACTCGAACGTTTTGGCCAGTACATTACTATTCGTCCAGAGCCACAAGCTGTATGGGATAAAACACTTAGCAACAGTGAATGGGAAAAACGTGCGCACATAAAATTTGTTCCAAAATCAAGCTCATCGGGTGAATGGAAAAAATTAAAACAAGCTCCCGACCAATGGCACATACAATATAAAATCAATCATTCTGAATCAATCATAAAATTTCGTTTGGGATTAACTTCATTTAAGCATGTTGGTATTTTTCCGGAACAAGCTAGTAACTGGGATTTTATTTTTGAATCGATAAAGCAAATGCAAACACCTCAACCAAAAGTATTGAATTTATTTGCATATACAGGTGGGGCCTCTTTGGCTGCTAAAGCTGCTGGAGCCGATATAACACATGTTGACTCTATCAAACAAGTAGTTACTTGGAGTAAAGAAAATATGGATTTATCAAACCTAACTAACATTCGTTGGGTAGTGGAAGATGCTTTAAAATTTGTAAAACGTGAAGAAAAACGTGGAAACAAATACAATGGAATTATTCTGGACCCTCCAGCCTTTGGCCATGGCCCGAACGGAGAAAAATGGAAGCTTGAAGACAATATCAATGAAATGATTCAAGGTGTGTTAAATCTTTTGGATGACAAGGAACATTTTTTAATATTAAATGCATATTCTCTTGGATTCTCTTCTTTAATCATCGAAAATTTACTCAAGAAAAAAGCAGGAAACCACTTAAATATTGGTGAGTTATATTTACATGCAACCGAAGGCAACAAGTTGCCATTAGGTGTTTTTGGACGATTCCGTAATTTTTAAAAAATTATTTTACAATTGGAGGTGGTTCCATTATATGGCCACAGCTTTTACATGTACGTAAATCTTCATTGCCATAAAAATATTCAAATGTTTCTTGAAATTGCGTCATAATATTTTTTAACGGAAAATAACGTTCATATAATTTGTTGTTACATTTTTCACAAAACCACAACAATCCATCTTGCTCATCAACTCTGCGTTTGCGTTCCATCACTAAACCTATTGTGTTTGCTCCTCTTCCCGGGCTGTGTGGAACTTTTGGAGGCAATAAAAATATTTCTCCTTCTTTTATTTGCACAGGAACAGCTTTTCCTTCTTCTTGAATAACTACTGTAATATCACCTTCTAACTGATAAAAAAATTCTTCACTTTCATTGTAATGAAAATCTTTTCGTGAATTGGGCCCACCCACTACCATTACAATAAACTCGGTGTCTTCGTATACCACTTTATTACTTACCGGTGGCTTTAAAAGATGGCGATTATCATCTATCCATTTTTTAAAATTTATTGGTCGTATTACTGTCATAGGTTCTGATTTTTTATAAAAGTAAAAAATAATTTTGAAGTAGGATCTTCTTTTTAAAATTTAGAATCGGTTTAAATTTCGTTTAAAAAATCTACGCGTCTTCGCATTTGCAGGTGTTATCACCTGCAAACTCGTTATTGGTGATACACCAACAGTGGCAAAAAATGAAATGATGACCAAACATCATCAAAACTGTTTCTCTTTTTTTAACGGTACTGTTGAACGCTCTTTTTTATGAGAAGAATACGTTACTACCATGTAAAGCAATAACAAGGCAATGCCAATACTCACTAATAATTGATAACGCTCTTTAAACTCTTCCTTTTCTGTTTTGGTTGTCGATGCTGGTTTAGATTGTTCTGCTTGAGAATATTTTTTCCTATAATGCGCCTCTTGTTGTGCATATTGATATGCCTTACCGGTATATGCTGTATAGGGCTTTTGATAGGAAGAAGGGCTTGTTGCACTTCCATACGAAAATTTTAAATCGTATTTTTTTCGTTGAACAACATTCGATAGCACAGCATATGCTTCTTGAATTTCTTTGAACTTTTCTTCTAGAAATTTATCTCCATGATTTTTATCGGGATGATACTTTTTAGCCAAAGCACGATAAGCAGCTTTTATTTCCTTAGCTGTAGCAGTGTTTTTAACACCTAAAATGATATAATAATTTTTAAACGACACGCTAAAAAAACAAAACCCTGCTTCTGTTTTAAAAGCAGGGTTTTGATAATCTCATTTATATTATTTTTTTTCTTCCGCTTGTTGTGGCGTTGTATCTTTTAAATACACAGTTGAATAATCTCTGTAACGCATCGGATTTGAAAACAAATCACGAACATTTGATTTTACCAAACGGTAGCTTTCTTCATACCACAATACTAAAACAGGAGCATCATTCATTAAAATTTGTTCTGCTTGCAAAAAGTTAGCATAACTTTCTTCTTGTGTTTTAGCCGACTTTCCTGCTTCATATAATTTATCAAATGCTGCACTTTTATAACGAGGTGTATTTGGATACGATGGTTGGGTTAAGTCAGATGGAACTTCAGCACCATACAATGTCCATAAAAAGTTTTCAGGGCTAGGGAAATCTGCAATCCAAGCAGCACGGAAAATTTCTGCTTTTGCATATTTAGCATCTTCTAACTTTTGTTTTTGTGGCACTACTTCAAAATCAACATTTACATTTAATACTTCCATCAATTGTTTTTGAATTTCTAAAACAACATTTGCATTTTTAGAACCACCACTATTTAATTCAATTTTTACTTTTGGGAAACCTTTTCCGTTAGGGTAACCAGCTTCAGCCAATAATTTTTTAGCTTTTACTGCATCAAAATCATACCCTTGAATTTTTGAAATATCATATCCTTTAAATGATGGAGGACAAATACCATTTACTCCTGGACCATAAGCTTCACCTTTTAAAACATCTTCTACAATTTTATTTCTATCAATCGCATAACTGAATGCTTGGCGAACTTTTACGTTGTCAAAAGGAGCTTTTGTTAAGTTAAACTCATAGTATTGAGTAGCCATTTCGGGTGAACGCTCTAAAATAAATTTAGGTGGTTTATTTTGAAAATTAGCAATTTGACTTTCTACCATATCTTTAATAGATTCTGATGGAAGACCTATTACCATTGCTAAATCACCGTTTTCAAATTTATCCAATTCCAATTTTTTTGTTGGTAAAAAAGTAACAATAATTGAATCCAAGAACGGCAATTGATTTCCTAAAGAATCCATTCCATGGTAATTATTATTGCGTTTTAAAACCAATTTATCAGTAACATCAGAATTTACGTACATAAATGGACCAGTACCAACCTTCATTGTATTGCCATATTTTTCTACTGCTTCTTTAGCTACAACACTTGCAGCTGGTGAAGCTAGTGCATATAAAAATGAAACACTTGGAGCGGTTAGTGTAATAGAAATTGTATAATCATCAATTACTTTAACGCCTTCTAAATTGCCGCTAGGCTTATCTTTATTAGTTTCATAAAATTTATTTGCACCTACTACTCTGTCTTTGAAAGTAGCACCAAAGTTTGAGTTGTCTTTCGTATCAGTACACAATAATTCAAATGTATATTTAAAGTCAGAAGCTTTTACTTCTCTTCCTTTTCCACCGTCAAAACATTCATTATCTTGGAAAACAACACCTTTTTTTAAGTAAAATGTATAGGTTGTTCCTGCTGCATCTACATCCCACTTTTCAGCTAAACTTGGAATAATTGAAAGATCCTTAGGATTAAAACGAACTAAGCCTTCATAAATTTGAGCTGCAATGTGCGCAGAACCAATATCTGTAATAGCTGAAGGGTATAATGTTTGAAACTGCTCAGTTTCATTAATTCTTAAGGTTCCACCATACACTTTGTTGCCTTTTGCAACTCTATCAGCACCTAATTCGGTTCCTGAATTAGAACAGGAAGCAAAAAACACCCCAATTGATAAGATAAATAAGACGGATTTTTTCATAATATATATTAAAAAGGTAAAAAACGATTAATGGTTAAACGCTAAAATCAACTGCAAGATTAATTCAATTTCAATTAAATTCCAAGCAAAAGTACAAAATATCGCTAAAAACACTTTTTTTTATTTTTTTAAGCGAATTAGGGTTTATGTTAGACAAAAATGTTTATTTTTGCGTTCAACTGAAAAAAAGAGGCAATTTATTTTGAAATTGAGAAATAACATTATAATATTGCGTTCGAAAAAATGAGCAACAAAAAATGAGTTCTTGTTTTTAACAAATTAAAATAATGAAAAAAATACTTTTTGCGATAATAAGTTTGTGTGTTTCAACAACAGGTTTTGCTACCGGAGTTATTGTGTTGGAAGGAAACTACCAAGGAAAAAATTTATATGTACAAAATCCGTTTGCAGGTTCGGGTGTTGGTTTTTGTGTGCAGGAAGTACGTGTGAATGGCAATGTTACTACAGATGAGATTACATCAAGTGCATTTGAAATTGATTTTAGAAATTTACAATTAAAAGTAGGAGATAAAGTAGAAGTAAAGATTACACATAAAGATGATTGCAAACCTAAAGTATTAAATCCTGAAGTATTAAAACCAAAAAGTACATTTGAAGTAGTATCTATGAGTGTAGATAAAGACTTAACTTTTAAATGGACTACCAAAGGAGAAACAGGAAAATTAGCTTATACTATTGAGCAATTTCGTTGGAACAAATGGGTTAAAGTTGGAGAAGTAGAAGGAAATGGAACACCAGAAGAAAATTCATATTCATTTAAAGTTGCACCTCACTCAGGAAAAAATCAATTCCGTGTAAAACAAGTTGATTACACCGGTCAACCAAAACTTTCGAAAACAGTTGACTTTATGAGTACTGCACCAGAGGTAACATTCACTCCGGCTAAAGTTTCTAAAGAAATTGGCTTTTTAGCAGGTACTACACCAGTAGAAACGATGTTTGAAATTTATGATCAGTTTGGTAATATTGTTAAAAAAGGATTTGCTTCTACTGTAGATGCATCTAACCTTGCTAAAGGAGCTTATTACTTGAATTACGACAATAAAATGGGCGAGTTCATTAAAAAATAATTTATCACACACATCAAAAAATAATCCCGATCGCAAGTCGGGATTATTTTTTTGTACAAAATACAAATTTATTATGCTAAAAATTGAACACTTAGGAATTGCTGTAAAAAACATTGAACAATCAAACGAATTATTTACAAAGCTATTTGGCAAAGCACCTTACAAACTCGAAAAGGTAGAAAGCGAAGGGGTTTCCACCTCTTTTTTTATGATAGGCGAAAGTAAAATTGAGTTATTAGAAGCAACTTCACCCGATAGTGCCATCGCTAAATTTATTGAAAAAAAAGGTGAAGGAATACACCATATTGCATTTGAAGTTGCCGACATATACGCAGAGATGGAACGCCTGAAAAACGAAGGATTTACACTATTAAATGAACAACCTAAAAAGGGTGCCGACAATAAACTAATCTGCTTTTTACACCCTAAAAGCTCCAATGGTGTTTTAATTGAATTGTGTCAAGAAATTAAATAATAAAAATCTTACATGTGTAATAAGAAAGACTATTTTTAGAGGCTTTCTTGTCCTAAAAATAGTTTTGTACTAAACATAGAAACATGAAGTTTCACTTCTTCTCAAAGCTGAAAATCGTTATAAGTAATGGCAAATAACAATTTCTGAAAGACAAATTTTCAGACAGCTGATAATTAAACTACCCTCTTTCCCTCATTAACTTTCTCAAAACTCATGTCAATTAAATCAGTTAAGAAATCGAAAAGTTGTTTGTTGAATTCATAAGGCTGTTCAAGATTGGATACATGACCTGCACTATCAATAACCCGAAGTATTGACCCTTTAATTCTTTCGTTCATAAATTCAGATTGAACAAGTGGTGTAACTTCATCTTCTCTGCCACAAATAATCAATGTTGGAATAGTTATCTCATGCAAAGTGGAGCAAGTTTCTGAACGTTCAGCTAAAGCGGTTAGCCCCATTGTAATCACATGTTGAGAATTAGCAAATACGACACTTCGCAAGTTTTCAACCAAATCCTTTTTATTGCTTAATGAATCTTTGTGGAAAACACTTTTTATAAATCCATCATTAAAATTAGTAACACCATTAACATTAATATCATCAATTATCTTATATCGTTTTTCCTTTACTTCAGCAGTATCAGCAATACATTGTGTATCACATAAAATTAATGCTTCAAAACGATTAGGGAATCTTTTCAATGCATTAAGCGCTATAAAACCGCCCATAGACAACCCGCAAATTATTGCTTTATCAATATTTAACTTGTCCATAAATACTATTAAATCATCACTAAACAAGCCAATACTCAAGTGTGACTTTTCGTCCGTTGATTTTCCAAATCCTCTAATGTCGCAAGCAATTACTCGGTTTGAAGAATTCAAAAAATCAAGTTGCTCTTGCCACATCGTTTT
>JAEUTT010000100.1 GCA_016787165.1 Bacteroidia bacterium
CGACCAATTTCGGATATAAAATAAATCTAGTTTTACACGGTTCTTTTTTTGTTCAAATTCAACCGTTTCTCCTCTGTAACCCATTGATTGAGCAAGTCCTGTAATTCCGGGTTTTATTTGGTGGCGAGCCATAAATTTTTCTAATTCTTCCGAAAAATCTTTGGTGTGTTTTAGCATGTGTGGACGAGGGCCTACAACCGACATGTTTCCTACTAGCACATTAAAAAATTGTGGTAATTCATCCAAGCTGGTATTTCTTAAGAAATTTCCAATGCGTGTAATACGACTATCATTTTTGGTTGCTTGCAAAATATCGCTTTTGTCATTTTGGTACATGGTACGTAATTTATAGCACCAAAACGTTTTGTTATCTCTTCCAGTACGCTGTTGTTTGAAAAAAACCGAGCCTTTCGAGTCTAATTTAATTAGGATTGCCAGCAATGGTAACAGCCAGCTTAAGAGCGTAACAACAATTAGCAATGAAAAAATGAAATCAAATACACGTTTTAATAGTTGATTATCCCATTGGTCGAGTGGGGTTGTCAATACTTTTAAAACAGTAATATCACCATATTTTTCCAGCTCAATTTTTTTAAATGCTACCCCTTCAAAATCGGCAATTAAGCGTACTTTTATCAGATTGTCTTCAGCAAAGTTCATTAGTTCTGCCAATACTTTGTACTCGATAGCAGACATTGAATAAAAAATTTCATGTACCTGATTTTCTAGGCAAAATGTTTTTAATTCTTCAAATGCATTTTTTTGTTTGATACTTTCGATACTTGTAATCCTTTTTATTCGGTAACCATATTCTGGTCGGCTGTTAAAATGGTTGTGGAGTTCTAAATCTGTTGTATTATTTGAAAAAATAACAATATTTCGGTAGTTATATCCTTTTTTTCGGGCTTGAGTTAATGCAATGTAAAATCCGGTTTTAAAAATAAAATTAGAGATAGCTAATGAGCTATACATCAATAGTAATAATTCTCTTGAGTATCTTCTGTCCTGCTGAAATACATAATACGCAAAAACTAATAGGATATGTGCGATGATTAAAGTGTAGGATGATTTTAAAATTTTAAAATAGCTGTAGGTACGAGAAATGTTGTAGGGTTTTAATATTCCTGTTAAAAAGAACCATGCGAAATTGATATAAAATAACATGGCCAAGAATGGATCATGAAATTCGCCAAATTTGTAGTAAAACAAAATAATATAGCATAAGTTCAGCAAAAGAATATCGCTGATAATACTTATTATTTTAATGTATTGCGAGTAACGAGTCAATTTTAATTTGTTTTAACTTTTTTATTTACAAATGCATATAGTCCTATGATAAATGAAAATAATAATACACCATGTTGTCGAACTAAAATATTTTCGGTGAACATTGCTATTAAAAATAAAATAGAAAACGCGAATGGTACGAAGTTACGATTTTTTATGTTTTGATAGGAGATGTAAATTAAAATGAAAAGTAGCGAAAATGGAGCTAAAATTCCTAATCCTATCCAATAGTCTATAAACTGATTGTGTGTGTTATAATCTTTTCCTTCGTACACCTCTCTCGAAATTTTAACGTAACATTCATCTAAGTTTTTTTGAACATTACTAGGGCCAATACCTGTAAGCCAGTTTTTTTTCAAAACTTCCACTCCACAGGTGTAAATTCCTGTTCTGATATTAAATGAATCGAAATTTTGAGCAGTAGGCATTACCACATTTTTGGTGGAAATTTCTTTAAATCGATTTGCAAATGAAGGAACTAAAAAATACATACTAACACTTAAAATTATAATAGCAAGGAATGCCCAAAGAATATAAATTTTATTTTTTAGCAAAATGATAAATAAAATAAAAGCTGCAAAAACAGTTGCTACAAAAGGAGTACGAGCTGCTAGCACTACTTGTTCGATAATGATAAGGAACAATACAAATAAAAGTCCTATTGATTTTAATTTGCTTAGGCTAGAATAGTTTTCGATAAAAAAATGCATTAGCCAAATAAAAGCAACGCCTAAAAACAAGCATGCATAAGTAGGGTGAAGTGAAACTGTTTGCTCAAAATGTGTACGTATAAAAAAAGAATATCTTGGGTCATTAAAAATATTTTCTACACCATCCCATTTACCGGCATTTTTGTCGATAAAAAATTGAATAAATGTAGCAACTTCTCCATATAGTATGGTAAGTGTTGTTGCAGCAATATAAATGAACTTAATCGTGTTTTTTTGCTTTTCGGTGTGGTTAATAGGAAACAAGAAAAAAGCAAGAGGAAAAAATAGTAAACTAAGCGATCGCTCCATATAAAAATAAGCTTCTTCTGTTTGGTCAATAAACACTGTTCGAATAAAAATAAGGATGAATGGAAAAATAAGAATCAGTAGTTGATGATATTTATTCCACTGAATACTGTTGTAATATTTTAATCCTAAAATGATAGCATACAAAACAAACAATGCACTAAAAAATGCACTCATTCGCATGCTCCATAATGGAAAGCACGAAACAAGAAGCAGGAGAATAAAGTGAATGTTATTTATTTTTTTCTGTAACATAATCATTTACTGTTTGCTGAAATTTAGTTCTAAAATTTGAAATAGAAAATTTATCTACATTTTCTGAAAAATCGACTTCTTTAAACTGGTACTTTTCTTTTTCAAACTTTTCAATGGCAGCCTTTAAGCTTTCTACTGTTTGTTCTGTAAAAAATAAACCTGTTTTTTCATTTATAACGGTTTCTAAATATCCTCCTTTTTCAAATGCAATTACAGGAGTGTAACAGCTTTGTGCTTCTATACTGGTAATCCCAAAATCTTCATTTGCAGCAAGCACAAAGGCTTTTGCGTTTTGCATGTATGCAATAAGATCT
>JAEUTT010000119.1 GCA_016787165.1 Bacteroidia bacterium
TTTCATATTCAACTATTTTTGGTTTATTCTTTTTCCTCTTGGTATTCTATTATTGAATCATTAATAAATGCTGTTATAACTACATCAATGTTGTTTTTTAAAGCGTACACAATGTATTTGTTGCTTGTAGAAACAGGTATAATGTTCAACACTTGATAATTTTTTTGTTGCAAATACAATTTTAATTGTACTTCAGGAGTATTGGTAGTTGTATCAAAAAAAAGGCTACTGTCTTCAAAAGCCAAAACTCTTCTATCTTTTAAAATTAATGCCCCGAAAGTATACAGCAGAGCAATAATGGATATTGCTACTGCTGTATAAAAAACTATTTCGGAGAGGTGGTTCATTTCTATTGGAATTTATTTTCTCTATAATTGTATGTCTTCATGTCCTATTACAATTTCTGAGTTACAATAAATTGTTGTTGTATAATGAATGTCATTTTTAACAGTGTGAGCAACCCAATTAAACTTAGAGCCAACCAAAGGATTTAAAGTAATTACTTGGTACCCTCTACAAATAAGATAATTGTATACATCCTGTTCAGATACAGCCGCTTTGGCTTCTGATACTACTGAAACATTGTTTACAGATAAAGTGAATGCAGTTCCTGTAAATAGAATAAGTGCTAAAGCAACTTTTGCGAATAGGTTTAATTTTGTTTTCATGTTTTAGGGTTTTAGAGAGTAATAAATTAGTTGTTTGATTGATGCAAAGAAAAAACAACTTGTACTCAAAACCGTGGACAAAACACCCTTCGACTCCAGTAAATACAACAAATTGATTGCCAAACACTTAACATAGCAACATAGCAATTTCCAATGCTTTTTTCTTCAAATTTTAGTTAATTTGAAGAAAAAAGGCACATTTAACCGAGAATATTATACTTAAATTAAATATTGCACAAAGAAACATGCTTTATTGCAGATTTTAATGGACAAAACACCTAGCGAGTCCATAAAATACAAATTATTGTTTTTCAGACAATTAAATATTCAACCTTACAAAATTCGCACTCTTTTATTAAAAAAATGAGCAGAATTTTAAAAAAATAAATGATTTCTAAAACTTGAAACAAGCTTTAGTATGTTTCAAGGAATAAAAAAAAATTTATATTTACGATTATACTGTTCGACAATGGCCAATGATTCTAACATAATAAGCTTAATTCAAAACTTAAATGAAGAGGAAATAAAAGCTGTTCATTTTTTATTAGTCAAGCACACTCTTTCCTCAAAAAAAAGCCAAGAACAAGTGTTGTTTGAATACCTTATAAAAAATAAAAAATCAAACATAACAGATGAAATAATCGCTGAAATGTTGAATACCAACAGACCTGATATGGTTAAAGAAAAACTTGAGCCTATTGTGTTTGACGCTTTGTGCTTACACCAGCATTTTGAGAATGAATCAAACTTTAATCAATATGATAGTATTTCTTTAAAACTAAAAAAAGAAGTGCTTGCTGTTAAAGCACTACACAGAAGCAACAATAAGGGGATAATTAAATTTTTAATCCAATCAATAGAAAATATTATCAGCGAAACAAAAAAATATGAAATTTATGATACTTTAACAGAAGCACTTACATTAAAAAAATATTTAATAAGTATAAGACAAGGTCCTGAAAAATTCAATGAAATAGCAAATGAAATAAAGCGATATGAATATTGTTATCAGGCTTTGATATATGCAACCGATTGTTATTATAAATTAGCATTTGAGGATGAGTTTATTGCCGAATTATCGGATGAGAGAAAAATTAAACAAATAAAAAAATGCATCGTTCAAATTGAAAAAGATTATAGTAATAGTCAATCACAAACGATACATTATTATCTCGAAAAGATTAAAATAATTTACCATGAAAAGAAAAAAGAATATAAAAAAGCCATACAAATTTGCGAAAAATTAATACCTCAATTAATCGACAATGTGATTATTGGTAGAAAAGAAAGAATTGGCTTTGTTTATGATTATTTATGCAGGTATTATTCGTATTTAAATAGATATAAATTAGCCGCTGCTGCTGCCCAAAATGCCCGAAAATATTACATTGAAGACAGTTTCAATTATTTGATTTCGAAAGAACAAGAGTTTTTTGCTCATTTTTATGCAAAACATCTTGAAAAAGCAACGCTATGCTCAACGGTTATGCTTAATCATAATTTAGCCGATTCGGGAGAATTTCGAAAATCAAAATATATTTATTACCAAGCCTGTATTTTATTTGAACAAAAAAACTATAAATGTGCTCTCGCCCTATTATCTCAATCGCTTGAAATTGAAAAGGATAAAACACGCTGGAATATATCTGTTCGCATTTTACATATTATGCTCTTTATTGAACTAAATATGATTAATGAGGCAGAAAGAGCCATTGAAGCCTTGCGTAAAAACATTGAACGCTTGCAAAAAGACAAAGAAATTAGAGCACGCGACATTGAAATTATTCACCTATTGAGAGAAATGGAAAAAGATGGTTATAGCTATAATCCCAAAAACACAAAAGCAAAAAGCATAGTAGATAAACTAAGTTCCACTAAAACAGAATTTGCTTGGGAACATTTTAGCCAGGAATTAATTCCGTTTCATCAATGGGTTTTAAGCAAAAAAATGTAATTACTTTAATTACTTTCTGTTTTCTTTTGCGTGTGTTGTCATTTCGAGCTTGTCGAGAAAGTGTGTAAGGCTATAAATTTGTTGTGGTTTCTTTTGCCTTGTTGCAAAAGAAACAAAGCTCTTAGGCAGAGAA
>JAEUTT010000121.1 GCA_016787165.1 Bacteroidia bacterium
ATATTAAATAATATTTTATTTCCGGCAGCAAAAAAGAAAAAGCAGAAAACATAATCGTTTTCTGCTTTTTTTATTTAGGGAGATAATTATTTAATTTTTTTAATTACAATAACTACAATTATTAAAATAAATGGAGTTAAAATAGCCCAAAGTGGGTAGGCTGTTACTTTTTTGTAAAAACTAAAATCTTCGCAGTAAACGGAAAAGGTCTGGGATGTTTCAAACTTGTAGTTGATTTTAGCTTCTCCATTTTCAAAGTGTAGAACCATATCATTACCATTTACAATAAAGTTGAGCTCATTGTTATTTAACAACAATTTATTATGTTCTATGTTTTTAAACTTTATAGCGATTGTCGCTTCTTTAAAAGTGAAAATAACAGAAGGAAAAACAACATCAATGTCGTTATTGTTAATACGGTCAATAATGATTGAATTATCCAATTTTTCATAGTCTTCCAATTCACTTTTAGAAAAACTTATTGAAATGGAGAACAACACAAAAATTGAAGTTAAAAAAAGTAAATGCTTTTTCATTTTTTTAATTTTTGCGCAAATATAGATGATAGTAAAAGTGATTTATTCAACTTTTAGATAAATGGCATAAAAATGCAGTTGAATCTAAATTTTATGTTTCATAAAAAAGCAGCCTTATTACATAAAGGCTGCTTTTGCATTGGGGTGTTGTTATTTATTACTTAATCAATAAGTTTAGCTGCAGGATATCTATCCATCCAAGATTTAGCAGCTTGCATACTGCGAACAGTAATTACTGTTCTATTGTCAATTTGCACTTTTAATTTAGGGCGATTATCGATTACTTCTTTTTTCGTTTTCATGGTATGAGAGATTTATATGGGTTTATAGCTTGTGCTTTGTTAATTATAACACAATTATTAATCCAATTGTTGTTTACTTAACATCTTTTAACATCGTGTCCTTATTTCGCCTTTTCTTTCTTTGTTTTTTTTGTGTCAGTTTCAATTGCGTTTCTGAAAACAAATTCATTATTGAATATATCAAGTACAATTTTGGCTTCCTTTTGAACTTTACCAGCTAAAATTTGCTTTGATAATTCATTTAAAACACGTTTTTGCATTACACGTTTTACCGGGCGAGCACCAAATTGAGGGTCGAACCCTAATTGAGCAAGCCAATCAATAGCTTCAGGTGTTGCAGAAATATGAATATCGTTTTCTTCAAGCATTTTGGCAATTCCATTAAATTGCAATTCAACAATGCGATGTACATTTTCACGGTTAAGTGGTGTAAACATGATTGTTTCGTCAATACGATTTAAAAATTCAGGTCGGATTGATTTTTTCAATAACTCAAAAACTTCAATTTTTGTTTTTGCGATTATTTCATCTTTGTTGAATTCATCCATTTTTTCAAAATTTTCTTGAATTAAATGCGAACCCATATTAGATGTCATGATAATAATTGTATTTTTAAAATTTACAACTCTACCTTTATTATCTGTTAATCTTCCATCGTCTAGTACTTGAAGTAAAATGTTGAATACATCAGGATGTGCTTTTTCTATTTCATCTAATAATATAACACTGTATGGTTTTCTGCGAACGGCTTCTGTTAATTGTCCGCCTTCTTCGTAGCCAACATATCCCGGAGGCGCTCCTACTAATCGGCTAACAGCATGTCGTTCTTGGTATTCACTCATATCAATACGAGTCATGCTGTTTTCATTGTTGAATAAAAATTCGGCTAAAGCTTTTGCTAATTCTGTTTTACCAACACCAGTAGTTCCTAAAAATATAAATGAACCTATTGGTCGTTTGGTGTCTTGTAATCCTGCACGACTTCTTCTTACAGCATCGCTAATTGCTTCAATTGCTTCTTCTTGTCCAACAACACGTTTGTGTAACTCATCTTCTAAGTGTAATAATTTTTCTCGCTCACTTTGTAACATCCTTGATACAGGAATTCCTGTCCATGCAGCAATTACTTCGGCAATATCTTCAGTACCAACTTCTTCTTTGATCATTTGAGAGCCATCTTGTTGCATTTCGGCTAGCTTACTTTCAAACGATTTTAATTGTTTTTCTGCTTCTTGAATCTTTCCATAACGAATTTCAGCTACTTTTCCATAGTCGCCATTACGCTCAGCTTGTTCAGCTTCAAATTTGAAATTTTCAATTTGCTCTTTTACTTTTTGAATACCTTCTACAACTTCTTTTTCACTTTGCCATTTAGCTGTTAAATCACTTCGCTTATCCGAAAGCTCTGCAATATCTTTATTTAACTGTTCTAATTTTTTTAAATCATTTTCTCTTTTAATAGCTTCGCGTTCAATTTCTAATTGTCGTATTTTGCGTTCTACTTCATCCAATTCAATTGGTTTTGAATTTATTTGCATACGCAATTTTGATGCAGCTTCATCCATCAAGTCGATTGCTTTATCTGGTAAAAATCGATCATTTATATAGCGTTGTGATAACTCAACAGCAGCAATAATTGATTCGTCTTTGATACGAACTTTATGATGTGTTTCATATTTTTCTTTGATACCACGCAGGATAGAAATTGCATCTTCAGCATTTGGTTCATCAACCATTACTTTCTGAAAACGTCTTTCTAGCGCTTTATCTTTCTCAAAATACTTTTGAAACTCATTTAAAGTAGTAGCACCAATGGAGCGTAGTTCTCCACGTGCAAGAGCTGGTTTTAATATGTTAGCAGCATCCATTGCGCCTTCGCCACCACCTGCACCCACAAGTGTGTGTATTTCATCAATAAATAAAATAATTTCCCCTTCAGCTGAAATAACTTCTTTTACAACTGATTTTAATCGCTCTTCAAATTCTCCTTTATATTTTGCTCCAGCAATCAGAGCTCCCATATCTAAGGAATAAATTTGTTTTGATTTTAAATTTTCGGGAACATCCCCATTGATAATACGGTGAGCTAATCCTTCTGCAATAGCTGTTTTACCAACACCAGGTTCTCCAACCAAAATAGGGTTGTTTTTTGTTCTACGCGAAAGAATCTGTAATACTCTTCGTATCTCTTCATCTCGTCCTATTACTGGGTCAAGTTTCCCTTTTTTAGCTTGTTCGTTTAAGTTTACAGCATATTTATTTAACGAGTTGTAAGTGTCTTCTGCAGTTTGACTAGTTGCTTTAGACCCTTTTCGTAGCTCTGCAATAGCTGCTTTTAAATCTTTTTCATTAACACCATTGTCTTTCAGTAATTGTGAAATGGTATCTTTAGTTGCTAAAATAGCAAGCAAAAGGTGTTCAATTGAAACGTACTCATCACCAAATTCTTTTAAATAAGAAGATGCCTTTGCAATTGCTTGATTAGCGTTGTTTGAAAGATAAGGTTGTCCGCCAGATACTTTTGGATATCCTTCTACGATTTTAGTTAAAGCTTTTTGAAACATTTGAGTGTTTACGTTAAGCTTTTTTAAGATAAAGGGTGTTACATTTTCATCTACTTCTAAAATTCCCTTTAAAAGATGTCCATTTTCAATGGCTTGTTGGCCATTTACGGTTGCAAGTTGAACAGCTTGTTGTACTGCCTCTTGTGATTTGATTGTGAAATTATTTAGGTTCATAATTGATAGTTTACATTTTTAATTCACAGTTAAAAGTCAAAGTTTGTTCCATTTGAAAAAGTAAGTCGTTTTGTCTTAAAACGCTGATTTTAAATGACTTTTTGACTGCAAAAACGTTTTATTAATGACTATTTTGCAGTGTCTTTTTTTATTGATATATTGCATTGTGTTTAATTGGTATGCACACGAACTATTTTATGAAATTTTATAAGCTACTCACTCTATTTTTACTTCATAGCAGTTTTTGTTTTTCACAAAATCAAGATGTTGTGGATAGTTTGCTGGATTTAATAAATAAAAAGCCACATGATACTGTTATTGTAAACGCATATAATCAGTTAGCATCGGAGTACAAATACAATGCACCTCAAAAAGCTTTAGAGTACGCAAATGCTGCATTAAAGCAAGCTCAACTATCTAATTATAAAAAAGGACAAGCTAATTCATATCATTTACTAGGTATGATATCTTACCAGGCGAACCATGAAAAAGCTTTAGGTTATTATATGTTATCATTAAAGTTGAATGAGGCACTTGGTGATAAAAAAGCAATGTCTACCTCCTATAACAATATTGGGCTATTGTATTATCATGAGGGAAATTATAAAAAAGCGTTAAAATATTATTTGATTTCCTTGGAGATAGACGAGTCGTTGAATGAACAAAAGGGAATGGCTACATCATACAACAATGTGGGATTAATTTATTGGGCTCAAAATGATTTGGATAAAGCACAAGATTATTTTCAAAAAGCTGTAATTATATATGCTCAACTGAAAGATAAAAAGGGCTTGGGTGGTGCCTATAGCAATATTGGAGGTATTGCTTATTACAAAGGTAAGCCTGATGTGGCTGTTTTGTATTTTAAAAAATCGTATGACTTTTATAAAGAAATAAATTATAAAACAGGTTGTGCTACCACCTTAACCAATATTTCTGAAATACTAATTGAACAAAAAAAGCACAATGAAGCTTCGAGATATATTGATGAAGCAATTGCTATTCATCAGGAGTTAGGAAATAAATCGGATATGACTTATGGTTTATTGGCTTCAGCAAAAAATTATTTTGACCAAAAACAATATCAAAAATCGATTGAAAAATTAAATGAAACAATTGTGTTGGCAAAAGATATAAATGCACAAAAACAACTCAGCCAGGCTTATTTAATGATGGCAAATCTTTATGCTGAGATGAATAATTACAAACAAGCATATGAACATCATCAAAATTATACTGCAGTCAAAGACTCTATGTTTACAAAAGAAAGTGCTGCTCAAATAGCTGAAATGAATACAAAGTATGATACGGATAAAAAGAATAAAGAGATAGAATTATTAAAAAAGGAAAGTGAGATACAGCAATTAAATCAAGAAGCTGATAAAAATAGAAATGCAATGATTAGAAATTCTCTTATTGCGGGTTGTTTGTTTGTTTTAATTCTTTTAGTTGTATTGTATAACAGAAATCAAGTAAAACAAAAAGCAAATACTGCTTTAGCAGAAAAAAATAAAAATATTGAGGAGCAGAAAGGACAAATCGAATTGCAACATGCACAGTTAGAACATAAAAACAAAGAAATTACAGATAGTATAAAATATGCAAAACATTTACAGCTGGCCATCCTTCCACCTGATAATCAAGTTAAACAATTATTACCTGATAGTTTTATTTTATATAAACCTAAAGATATTGTGAGTGGAGATTTTTATTGGGTAGAAGAGTGGGGGGATAAAGTATTGGTGGCGGCTGCAGATTGTACAGGGCATGGTGTTCCTGGTGCATTTATGAGTATTGTAGGTAACAATTTATTGCAACAAGCGGTAAGCGTTTTTGGTTTAACAAAACCTGCTTTAATATTAAATAATGTGAATAAAAACATTTCACGAATGCTTCATCAGAGTGAAGATACAGCTTCTGTAAAAGATGGAATGGATATAGCATTGGTTAGTATTTTAAAAGGAAGTAACAAAATAGAATATTCAGGAGCTTTTAATCCCTTATGGATCATTTCTGATGGGCAACTA
>JAEUTT010000145.1 GCA_016787165.1 Bacteroidia bacterium
TTTTCGATATACTTTTCTGGTGGCATTAATGACTCCTGAATGCGCTTAGCATATTTTATACTATCTGTAATTTCTTTGTTTTTTTCTGCTACGGTATCGTGCATATCAACTAGTTTTTGCTCATATCTTTCGTTGGCTGATTTAAAGTAAAAGGTGATAAAATACGTAACAGCAGCAGCAATTAATGTGTTCAATGCTCTAAAAAAATAAATAACACCTGAATTTAATTCAAGTAAAGGAGTTACATGTTTTTGTCCAATTTTTATTCCCACAATTAATAATAAAATGAGCACAAAATAAAATATCGATGATTTTTTACTTCGAAAAACCAACAAAGGCATAGTAATTAAAGGTATAAAAAGAGCTTCGCTATAGGTATCTCCTGTAGTTAAACTAAAAAATGAAATAGAACAGGATACCGTTAGTACTGCAAAATGTTTGGCAATAGCATACAGTCTAATTTTTAAAAGCCACATATCAATAATGATAAACATTACCATTACTGCTATTGCCGGAAAAAACCAATAAACACCTACAAAAATTTGAGCAATTACATAAACCGCCAAAACAACTGCACAGATAAAGTTAAGCTGAGATAACAAACGTATTCTCCTTTGCTCTGCTTCATCCAGTTGAGCATTGCATCCAATATTTGAGATATATTTCCAGATTCCCATTTTTTTTAATCTTGAGTAAATATATAAAAACCATTTATACTTATGATAAAAAGAATAAATGAATAATCTAATTCATTTCATACTGCATTTTTTTTACATTTACAGCATGAAATAGCCATATACCAAACTAGTATCCAAATCGATAATGAAGATATGGCGTATAGTATGTGACAACCAAAAAAATAATTATCTACACATGAATAAACTTATTATACTGTTTACTATAGTCGTTTCATTAGCTTGTATGTTCTCATCTTGCGAAACTGAAACTCAATCTACCGATACTGTAAAAAAAGATACAGTAGTTGTTGACACTCCAGAGGAACTCCTAAAGTTAAATGCAGAAATCGCTAAAAATCCGAAAGATGCTGACTTATTGCACAAGCGTGCTTTATATTTTTTAGAAAAACAAGAAATTAATGATGGTATCATTGATATGATAGATGCCTTAAATATTGATAGTACTAAATCGGATTACTATGTTACAATATCAAATTTATATTTTTTAGGAAACAAAACAGGAAAGGCTAAGGTTGCATTAGAACGTGCTGTTTCATTAGATGAAAAAAACATTGAAGCATTATTAAAATTAGCCGAATTATACTTGTATGTGAGTAAAAATGAAAAATCGATAGAAGCTATTAATAAAGTATTACGCTTAGACCAATACAATGCAAAGGCCTATTTTATGAAAGGCATGAATTATAAAGAGTTAAAAGATACAGCCAAAGCTATAAGTAGTATGCAAACTGCTGTAGAGCAAGATCAATTGTACTATCAAGCTTTTATGCAATTAGGTATTTTGTGTGCTGCTAAAAATAATCCTTTAGCTGTTCAGTATTATAAAAATGCAATTCGTTTAAATCCTAAAAGTGTTGAAGCGATTTATGGTTTAGGCAAATATTATCAAGATACAGAAGATTTTAAAAATGCTTTGTTAACTTATAATACCATTTTAGAATTTGATAGAGATAAATACACACACTATAATATAGCGGTTATACATTTAGTAAACAGCAAAAAATATGATTTATCAATTACTCATTTTTCGGAAGCGATTGCTATTGATCCAAAATATGTAGAAGCCTATTATGGCAGAGGAGTAACCTATCAAACACAAGGAAATAAAACAGCAGCAATTAATGATTTTAAAGCATGTTTGGCTTTAAATGGTGATTATGAATTGGCAAAAATTGAATTGCAAAAATTGGGTGTTAAGTAACTTTCAATTAATTACTTTCCCTTGTATTCATATTCTTTGAGCAATAACTCAATGTCTTTAATAAGTTGATTTACTTCGAGTGAATCAGTGCCGTCATAGTAACCACGTATGCGCTTTTCTTTATCGACAAGTGCAAAATTTTGGGTGTGAATAAAATCATCCGGACCACCATCTCCTTGCTGAGCATCCATGTAATAACTGTTTCTGGCTAAATCATACAATTCCTTTTTGTTACCAGTAACAAACATCCATTTTTTACTATCGGCATTGTGTTTTATGGCGTATGATTTAAGTTGTTCTACGGTATCGATTTCAGGGTCAACAGTATGTGATAAAAATAGCACTTGGTTATTGTTGTTATAATGCTTTACAATTCGTTCCATTTGTGTGCTCATTATTGGGCAAATAGTATGGCAAGTGGTAAAGAAGAAATCGGTAACGTAAATTGAATTTTCAAAATCCTTATTTGTTATTTCCTCACCATCTTGGTTTGTAAAATTAAATTCAGCTATAGTATGAAAAATAGTATCTGTTTTCCCGTTTTTATGTTCGTATGACTTTTCTCCAAAAACAGGTAAATATCTAATTGGTTTTTTTGTGTCATAAATACAAAATGCATACACAGCAATAGTTATAGCAGTTATAATTAAGATGATGTTTAATATTTTAGTTTTCATATTAATTGGTTGATTCAATTGATTTTACTTGTTGTTCTATAAATTCATAGTTAAGTTTTTTTTCATAAAAAATAGTTGTCTTTTTTTTGTTATTTAAAATGTAAGTAGCGGGGAGTGCCCCCGTCCATTCATTTGCGATTTTAGGAATAAAATAATTTGCATTAGACTCATCGAGTAACATTACTTCAGAGATTATCTTTTTCTTTTGAACAAAAGGAATGACTTTAGTTTCTAAATCTTCTTTAAAGTCTAAGCTTACTAATAAAACTTTTACTTTTTGTGAAGCATAAACTTTAGATATACTATCAAAATCGGGAAGTTCTTTTACACATGGAGCACACCAAGTAGCCCAAAAATTTACAATGTAAGTTGTATCAGAATTGTTTTTTATTCTACTTTCGAGTTCTGTAATTTTAATAACTTTAATACTTTGAGAGAAAGCGTTTGTTGAAAATAATCCCAAT
Organism: Bacteroidia bacterium; assembly: GCA_016787165.1. Classification (GTDB taxonomy): domain Bacteria; phylum Bacteroidota; class Bacteroidia; order 2-12-FULL-35-15; family 2-12-FULL-35-15; genus 2-12-FULL-35-15. The sequence goes on from JAEUTT010000145.1 coordinate 3,041, forward strand.
AGTAT
>JAEUTT010000186.1 GCA_016787165.1 Bacteroidia bacterium
AAACGCGTGTTCAATTTTGATGAACACGCGTTAATTTTAAAAAGTATTTAACAACTAGTTTTTTGCTAAATAACTAGCAACACCTTCGTGTGTAGCTTTCATTGCTGTATCGCCTTTGTGCCAGTTTGCAGGACAAACTTCTCCGTTTTCTTCGTTAAATTGTAATGCATCAACAATACGTATTGCCTCATCTACATTACGACCTAATGGTAAATCATTGATTAATTGATGACGAACAACTCCATTTTTATCAATTAAATAAAGTGCTCTAAATGCAATCATTGGTCCGTTTGCAACTAATTGATTGTTTTCATCCACTTCATAATCACCAAATAAAGCGTCAAAATTCATTGAAATAGTTTTTGTTGTATCTGCTACGATAGGGTATTTTACGCCTTGAATTCCACCTTGTGCTTTTGGCATTTGCAACCAACCCCAGTGTGATTGTTCGGTGTCTGTAGAGCATGCTACCACAGCAACGTTTCTTTTTTCAAATTCCGCTAATTTTTCTTGAAAAGCGTGTAATTCTGTTGGACAAACAAATGTAAAATCTTTTGGATAGAAAAAGAAAATAACATGTTTTTTTCCAATGTATTGATCTAATGAGAAGTCGGCTACAATTTCGCCTCCATTTACAACTGCTTGCGCTTTAAATACTGGTGCTTTTTTTCCTACTAATGACATGGTTTTTATTTTTTTAGTTTAACAATTTATTTATTTTGTGCTTTTTATTGCCCGTGACAATTTTTGTATTTTTTTCCACTACCGCATGGGCAAGGGTCGTTTCTTCCAATTTTTTGTTCTGCTCTTACTGGTTGTGGTTTTGTTCTTTCTATTTCTTCCCCATCTTCATTTTTGTTAGTTTGAATTTGTTCTTTTTTAACTGGCGCTTGTACTCTTGCTTGTTGAATATTTTGTTGTGATTCATTTGGTAAATTTGCTCGCATTAAAAATGAAACAATTTCTTTGTTTACATCTGTAACCATTCGTTTGAATAATTCAAATGATTCAAATTTATAAACCAATAAAGGATCTTTTTGTTCATACACTGCATTTTGAACAGATTGTTTTAATTCATCCATTTCTCTTAAATGCTCTTTCCAAGCATCATCAATCATTGCTAATGTAGTTCCTTTTTCTAATCCAAGTACTAATTCACGACCTTGGGTTTCAAAAGCACGTTTTAAATTAATAACTACTTGCAATGCTTTGATTCCATCACTCATAGGTGTTACAATATTTTCAAACGATTGCGCCTGATTAATGTAAACATCTTTAATAATTGGAAATGCTTTATTAGAAATTAATTCATTTTTATGGTTATAAGCTTTTTCCGCTTGTTGATATAATGGTTTTGTAATTGAAGCAACATCTGATTTCGAAAATATATGTTCATCAATTTCAGGCTCAATAGCAAGTATTCTTAATACTTCAATTTTAAAGTTTTCATAATCTTTAAATGGATGAAACTCATTAGTGATTGATTCACAAGTATCATAAATAGAATTTGCAATATCAACTGCTAGTCGCTCCCCAAATAAAGCATGTTTTCTTTTTTTGTAAATAACTTCACGTTGCGAATTCATTACATCATCATACTCTATTAAGCGTTTACGAATCCCAAAGTTGTTTTCTTCTACTTTTTTCTGTGCACGCTCAATTGATTTTGTAATCATTGAGTGTTGAATCACTTCTCCTTCCTGTATTCCCATTCTATCCATCATTTTGGCAATTCGCTCAGAGCCAAATAAGCGCATTAAATCATCTTCCAATGAAGCAAAAAATTGCGATGAACCAGGGTCTCCTTGACGACCAGCGCGTCCACGTAACTGACGATCAACACGTCTTGATTCATGACGTTCGGTTCCAATGATGGCTAAACCTCCCGCTTCTTTCACACCCGGTCCTAGCTTAATATCTGTTCCACGACCAGCCATATTAGTTGCAATTGTAACAGTTCCAGGTAAACCAGCTTCTTGAACTATCTCTGCTTCTTTTTGATGTAACTTGGCATTTAATACATTGTGTTTTATGCTTCTAAGTTTAAGCATTCGGCTTAATAACTCGGAAATTTCAACAGATGTAGTTCCAACTAAAACTGGTCTTCCTGCTTCAACACATTTTACTACTTCATCAATTACAGCATTGTATTTTTCACGTTTAGTTTTATAAACTAAATCTTCATGATCTTTTCTTTGTATTGGTCTGTTAGTTGGAATAGTTACTACATCCAACTTGTAGATATCCCAAAATTCTCCTGCTTCTGTTTCTGCAGTTCCAGTCATACCAGCAAGTTTGCTGTACATACGGAAGTAATTTTGTAAAGTAACAGTGGCATATGTTTGTGTTGCAGCTTCAACTTTTACATTTTCTTTTGCTTCAATTGCTTGGTGCAAACCATCGGAATATCTTCGGCCTTCCATAATACGACCAGTTTGTTCATCCACAATTTTTATTTTTCCATCCATAATTACATACTCAACATCCTTTTCAAATAAAGTGTATGCTTTCAATAACTGATTGATGGTATGTACTCGTTCCGATTTAATTGAATAATCGCGAATTAGTTCTTCTTTCTTTTTTATTTTTTCTTCTGCTGCTAATCCCGATTTTTCCAAGTTTGCTATTTCTGATCCAATGTCTGGGAGTACAAAAAATTTCGAATCTTCAGATGAACTTGAAATTAACTCTAATCCTTTTTCTGTAAGCTCAATGGAGTTGTGTTTTGCATCTATTACAAAAAACAATTCAGCATCTACTTTGTGCATTTCTCTTGACTGGTCTTGCAAATAGTAGTTTTCTGTTTTTTGTAATAATGCACGCATTCCTTGTTCTGAAAGAAATTTTATAAGTGCTTTGTTTTTAGGAAAGCCTCGATGTGCACGAAATAATGCCATTCCTCCTTCGCCTTCTTTTTCCCCTGTTTTTCCTTCTGTAATAAGTCGTTTAGCATCTGTAAGCGCACTGTTTATATATGCTTTTTGAGCGTTTACTAATTTTTCAATTCTTGGTTTTAAAGCTGCAAATTCTTGGTTGTCGCCTTTAGGAGTAGGTCCTGAAATAATTAATGGAGTTCTTGCATCATCAATTAAAACGCTGTCTACCTCATCCACAATAGCATAGTTATGTTTTCTTTGAACTAAATCTTCTGGATTGCGTGCCATGTTATCACGTAAGTAATCAAATCCAAATTCATTATTTGTTCCATAGGTAATATCAGCAAGATAGGCTTCTCTTCTTTGTTCCGAATTAGGTTCATGTAAATCAATACAATCTACTTTTAAACCATGAAATTCAAAGAGTGGTCCATTCCATTCGCTGTCACGTTTTGCTAGATAGTTATTTACTGTTACAACATGAACCCCTAAGCCTGTAAGAGCATTTAAGTAAATAGGGAGTGTTCCAACTAATGTTTTTCCTTCTCCTGTTGCCATTTCAGCAATTTTTCCTTGATGCAAAACAATACCTCCAAATAACTGTACATCATAGTGTACCATATCCCAAGTAACGCTATTGCCAGCAGCATCCCAGGTGTTGTGCCAAATGGCTTTCTCTCCTTTTATTTCAACTGATTTTCTTTTGGAAGCAATTTTTTTGTCGTACTCTGTTGCAATTACTTCTAGTGATTTGTTTTCTTTTAAACGCTTTGCTGTTTCTTTTACTACAGCATAGGCTTCAGGTAAAATAGCATCTAAAATTTCATTGTTTTTTTTGATGATAATTTTTTCCAGTTCATCAATTTCTTCGTAGATACGCTCTTTATCTTCAACGTTTAGAGTTAAGTCGGATTCTATTTTTTGACGAAGTGTAGCTACTTCTTGTTTTTCCTTGTTTGAAAACTCGTTTATACGTTTTTTAAATTCTGTTGTTTTAGCACGTAAATCCTCGTCACTTATGTTTGAAAGCTTTGTGTATTCTGATAAAACCTTATTTACTACAGGCTGTATTTCTTTTAAATCTCTATCGGATTTAGTGCCGAATAATTTCGACACGTTTTTAGTGAAAAAATCTAACATTTCTTATTTCTTTATTAATATTCAAAGGATTGCAAAAATAGTGATTTTTAGATGAGATTAGCATATAAAAATCGTTTGTTTATAGTCAAACACCATTCCTTTTATAAAAAAGTGACAAATTAGCATAGCTATAATAAAAAAAGCCCTGAATGTTTATCATTCAGGGCTTTTTTGAATTTGTCGTTCTTGCTAATTTGATGATTTATTGTAGGCTTCAAATAATTCAACAATATTCTCAAAGTCATATTTTTTTTCTTCTAATGCTTTTACAATATCTTCATTATCGGACATTGCATCAACTACTTGTTTTTTAAACTTTCCTGACTTGATTTTAACAAACTCCCCTCCGGGTTTTTCCATGTAATAGTCCGATTTGATTTTAAGGTCATTCATTTGTAAAACCTCAATTTGAGATTCGTATAAGTTTACATTTCCTTTTGAAAGACGCTTTACAAAAACTTGCTCTCCATCCACATTTCTTGAAACATAGGAGATTCCATCAACCGAATATTCTTTAATTTTTGTAGCATTATAGGTTTTCATGTCTACATTCTCCTTTTTGCGATAGGATGCTTTCATGAAATTGTCGAATTCTCTTTTTGAATTCTTTTTTACTTCACCTTTAAGTGTGTCGCCAGTAAGTAAAATAACATACCCCGGGTAATATTTTGCTTGAGCAAAACTTTTTGAAACCAAGAACATCGCAACAACCCCCATTATTGCTACAGTAAATGTTTTGTTAAATGCCATACTTTAATTTAAAAAATTAGATTAGAGAATTTTCAAAATAAAGATAATTTTTTTAAAAAAAGAATAGTTCGTTAAAAACTACGTGTGAATGTTAATAACTTATTAGCAAACTAAAAGTCTTCATCTTCCGGTTTTTTAGGTTTTTTTAGCTCTTTTTTAGGTTCTTCTTTAGGGTCGGCTTCTTCCCATTTAATGGTAAATTTGGTGTCTTCTTTTGGTTTTGATTTTAGAGTGCTATCTTTTTTGAACATTCCAAATTCTTCTTTAAGTATAGTTTTAAGACTTTGTTTTTCAATTTTTAGGTCTTGTTTTACACTCTGGATCGCACTTTTACTATCATATTTTATAGTTGGATTATTCAAATTCCCTGTCATAGATAAAAAGATATTTGTTCTGCCCAAGCCATCATCTGCTATTTCTCCAAATTCATCATTTTCTTTTTTAGCTTTTTTGGCCTTTTTAGAAAGCAGTTCATTTAGTGATAATTTTATTTTGTAATTAATGTCATTATTGAATTTGTGAGTGCCTGAAAAATATACATTTAATGCATTCGATTTTATCTCGGTTTTAGGAATTGTTATTGTTTGATTTTTTATTTCAATTTGTGTTTTTAGTGTTGAAAATTTTATGTTTTCTAATTCACTCAATTCAATAAATTTTGATAGGCTTTTCATTGACTCTACATTGTTCAATTCTCCGTTTTCTATAATCATATCAACACCCGCAAAAAGCTTA
>JAEUTT010000193.1 GCA_016787165.1 Bacteroidia bacterium
GAAACAGACGCACCTCTATCCGTTTTATACAAGTTACCATTATTATTTGGGCCGCCATAATGATATTTTAAAAATGTTTTATCTACATTTTCAATTACAACATACAAACCAATGTATTCGCCATTTACAAATAATTTTGTGTACGAAGTTCGAGGTGCAACCAACCCTTCGTCACGAAAAAGTTTCATTGAAACAACATCATGAAGCAAAGATGGATCGTTTGTGAAATTATTCAGATTAATTTTTTTGATTCCATCCAATGTTTGATTATTTATAAATTCATCGAATGCAATTTTGAAAGGTTTCTTTTTTCCAAAATTGGTAAATAAATTAGAAGAATTTCCTTTTTCTCTAAAACCACAATTAGTAAGCGTGATTCCATCCCAAGTAACTTTACATGGCCTGTATATTTCGGGGTATACAGCCGGATTAGAAGCATTTTGCTGATAATCTACCTCCACCATTGCAAACCAATCGGGTGAATCAATTTCAACCGAAAGTGTGTGTACTACCGTATCATTAAATATCATATTTCCCGTTTGTGAAAACGAGGAGTAAAAACAGAATAATGATATGACTAATATGCTTTTTTTCATTGGTTTTAATTGCCGTTATCTCCAGACCTCTCCCCTTTATCCCCTCCCTGTGGAGAGGGGATAAAGGGGAGAGGTTTATTTTCTCGGTAAACGATGTTCTTTATTTAATGTTTGATAATAGCGTTTAAAATTTCGTTTCATAAAGTGAAAACCAATGGTTGTGCTTATACCGGTTTGATTATTTTTATTTGCCAAACTAAATTGTAATTGCAATTTAAAATGCAAACGCAACTGAGCCGCAACTCGCAATTCATAACCTGCAAAAGGTTCTATCAATGTTTCGGCACCATTATTATATTTAACATTCATAAAATTCAATTCTGTTCCTATAAACAGAGCTGTTTTTTTTAGGTAGGCATTTTCAGAAAAATAACGCTGAAAACCGAAACCAAATTTTGTAATATCATACGGAGTAGCTGGAGAATACATTAAAGTTGCATAATACAACTTATTACCGCGATAAGCCATTCCTGCCTTAAATTGTTTACCAATTGTACTTGCAGTCATTTTTTCATTTCTGAAAACAGAAAAATAAGGAGTATAATGGTAACCATAATTTATTCCAAGAAAAAAAGTTTTGTATTTTTTACCTTGAACCGTATCAATTACCGACCATGGAATAACTACTACCGACTCATCCATTTTTTTGAGTTTTATGTTGGCTGTATCACATTGCAAAATGGTGCCTGTTTGTGTATTGCCATTTTCAAAAACAATTTCATCGGTAACCAATTTACGAGAGTTATAACAGCTGCTTAAAAACAAGCAAGTCAAGAGTATAAAAACAAAATATTTTAGTGACGTATGCATACTTTAAATTATATAAACGAAGATACAATTTTTTCTGCCAGATAATTTTGTAGCAATTTTATTATTAAAGTACGAAGTGAAATATTGTAAAAAAAGGTTTTTATCCTTTAATAAATAACGTTTTGGCGCTTGGCGTAGTGGCGGATTTTTAGCACAAAACTACCAATACACCACAAAAGTTGATGCGAGGTAGAATGTTCAATTAACCACGTCACCCGCCATTGAGCCAAACG
>JAEUTT010000269.1 GCA_016787165.1 Bacteroidia bacterium
ATAGTAATCCAAGAAACGATTAAACTCAGTTGAAACAAAACGTTTGATGATATCTTCTTTACTTAAATCTTTTAATTCATCATAAATTTTAGGCATGTATGCTTCTATGGCTGCTTCATTTACTTCTACATCATGCACTTTTTTAACCAAGCTAAATAATTGTTTTTCGCATGCTTCAAAACCAGTTGGAATAGTACCTTGAATAAATTTCTTTTTGATAATTCGTTCAATGATTCTGATTTTACCAACCTCTTTCATATTAATGATACAAATAGAAACGCCCTTTTTACCTGCACGAGCAGTACGACCCGAGCGATGTGTATAGTTTTCTATTTCATCAGGTAAATTGTAATTAATAACATGTGTTACATCATTCACATCAATACCACGAGCAGCAACATCTGTTGCAACAAGCATTTGAAGTGAACGAGAACGATAACGTTTCATTACTTGATCACGTTGTGCTTGTGATAAATCGCCATGTAAGGAGTCTGCACCATAACCATCTTTAATTAATGATTCAGCTATTTCTTGTGTTTCGATACGTGTACGGCAAAATACGATTGCAAAAATATCGGGATTTGAATCTGCAATACGTTTTAAAGCTGCGTATTTATCACGTGCTTGAACAACATAATAGATATGTTCAATATTGTCATTTCCTTGATTTTTAACACCAGCAGTAATTTCAACTGGGTTTTCCATGTAATTTTTAGAAATACGTAATACTTCATCCGGCATAGTTGCAGAGAATAACCATGTATTTTTTTCTTCCGGGGTTTGAGATAAAATAGTATCCAAATCTTCTTTGAATCCCATGTTTAACATTTCATCCGCCTCGTCCAATACAGCATAACGTACATTGGTTAAGTTTACTCTTCTACGATCAATCATATCATTTAAACGACCAGGAGTGGCAACAACAATTTGTGCACCTCTTTTAATATCGCGTGATTGATTATCGATACTTGCTCCACCATAAATAGCAACGATGTTTGCACCATCAATAAATTTAGTGTAACTCTGTAAATCGCGAGTAATTTGCATACACAACTCACGAGTTGGACAAATGATTACTGCTTGTGTATCACGTGATGTGAAATCCACTAAATGAGTTAAGGGCAAACCAAATGCAGCTGTTTTACCTGTACCTGTTTGTGCTAATGCAACAAGGTCGGTGTTACCTTCTAATAATACAGGAATTACTTTTTCCTGAATTGGAGTTGGACTTTCAAAGCCCAATTCTGTTACTGCCTTAATGACTTTGTCATTAAAGCCTAACGCTTCAAATTTGTTCATTTAAATTTTTTTAAGTTTATAATACAGTTGTCAACTTACTAGGAAGTATGTGTGAGTTGAATCCGACAACTGTTTGTATAAGAAGCTCGCCATCAGTGTAATTGAGCTATTTTTCGGCAATGTATTTCAGTTGTAAATTCGTCTCAGCAAAAATCCCATTTTGACTAAAACCGCTACAAATATACTAAATTATTGGTGATTAGCAATAAATTATTTGAAAGAGGCTTAAAATGATTGTAAGAAGAAGTATTTTAATTGTATTAAAACAACTGAAAACATTAAAAAAAAGAATAATATAAGCATTTAGGAGAACGTTACTTTTATTCTTTCTAATCAAAATATTGTTTCATTCTTTCAAAAAAGCTCTTTTGATTTTTACCCGGGTTAGGTTTAAAATTTTCGGCATCTTTTAAACCCTCTAGTATTTTTTTCTCTTCTTTGGTTAAACTTTGGGGAGTCCACACATTTATATTTACCAATATATCCCCACGAGAGTAACTATTTACATCTGGCAAACCCTTGGCTTTTAGTCGTAAAACTTTTCCGCTTTGAGTTCCTGGTTCTATTTTTATTTTTGCTTTTCCATCAACTGTTGGTACTTCAATTTGTGTTCCTAATGCAGCATCGGAATAGCTGATATAATGATCATAAAAAAGATGCATGCCATCTCTTTTCAACAATTCATGTTCTACTTCTTCTATTGCAACAATTAAATCACCTGGCACTCCACCTCTAGCTCCCATATTTCCTTTACCTGATACAGACAATTGCATTCCTTCGGCAACCCCAGCTGGTATATTTATTGAAATCACTTCTTCTTCTCTAACAATACCATCGCCATGACATGAAGGACATTTATCAGTTATTGTTTTACCATCGCCTCCACATGCCGGACAAGTGCTTGTTGTTTGCATCGCACCTAAAATAGTATTGGTTACTCTTGATACTTGACCAGAACCTTTACAAGTGCTACATGTACTATGAGCAGAACCATTTTTTGCTCCACTACCATTACATGGTTTACATGCTACATATTTATTTACTTTAATTTTTTTCTCTACACCATTGGCAATTTCTTCTAAGGTCATTTTTACTTTTACACGTAAATTGGAGCCTCGATTTACTCGTCTACCGCCACGACTACCGCCAAAACCGCCACCACCAAAATGCCCACCAAAGATATCTCCAAACTGACTAAAAATATCGTCCATATTCATGCCACCAAAACCACCACCATTTCCTCCGCCAAATCCAGCATTACCACCTACACCTGCATGACCATATTGATCATATCGTTGTTTTTTTTCAGGATTACTTAAAACCTCATAAGCCTCTGCTGCTTCTTTAAATTTTTCTTCTGCAGCTTTATCTCCAGGGTTTTTATCCGGATGAAATTTAATAGCCATTTTGCGATAAGCCTTTTTTATCTCATCAGAACTAGCACTTTTTGGTACTTCTAATATGTCGTAATAATCTCTTTTGCTCATATTTTAAAAATTCTCACAAAAATTGAAAGTATCTTACTACTTAATCTTTGTACATCATACATTATTATTTTATTGTCCAATTACCACTTTGGCAAAGCGAATAATTTTACCATTTAAACTATATCCTTTTTCTAGTTCATCCACTACTTTCCCTTTCAAGTCATCACTTGGAGCAGGAATATTCGTAATTGCTTCATGAATGTCGGCATCAAATGTTTGTCCTTGCGAATTCATTTCTTGCAACCCTTTTGCAACAAGTGTTGACTTTAATTTGTTATAAATCAGCATCACACCATCGTTTACAGCTTTTATATCCGCTGTTTCTGCATTTGACTTTATAGCACGTTCAAAATCATCAATCACAGGCAAAATACTTTTAAATATATCTTCGCCAGCTGTATTGATAAGTTCAATTTTTTCTTTTGCTGTGCGCTTTCTAAAATTATCAAACTCTGAATAAATTCTCAAATATTTATCATTTGCCTCAGTAAGCTTTAACTCTAATTCTGCAATTTTAACTTCTTTTTCATCCTGCGATACTGCTTGTTCATTTGTACTTTCAGAGTTTGTAGAGGTTTCCTCGTTCAATGCTTCGTTCTCTTGTGTGCTCATTTTTTTGAATATATTTTTAATTTTCAACATCTAAAATTTGTTCGCCTTTGTATCTCAAAATATTTGCCAGTAAAGATAATAAGACATTTTGACACAGTAATACACCGAACTGGATTAAAAAATGATATTTTGACAAATTAATCGAATAACTGAACTTTAAAAAAGCTTGTGTTAAAATTCAACTTTGGAATAGAATTTGTTAGATTGGCACGAACTAAAAAAATTACACCATTATGAAAAAGAGTATTTTAATTTTATTACCACTGGCTATTTTATTATTCTCATTTATTCAGCAAGAGCCTATAAAAAAAGAACAATCGATTTCTACCGAAGAATTGGCAAAAAAAATAAATGACCCAAAAGCTGTAAAACCTGTAATTTTTAATGTTGGTCCAGTAGACCAAATTAAAACAGCCATTAAAGTTGGAGCAGTAAATAGTGATGAAGGTTTTTCAAAATTTAAAATCGAAGCAGGAAAAGTTTCAAAAGATAAAGAAGTAGTAGTGTATTGCGGTTGTTGCAGCTCTCAAAACTGTCCTAATATTCGTCCTGCAATTAAATACCTAACCGAAAACGGTTACAAAAAAGCAAAGGTACTTGATATTCCAACTGGAATCAAGGAAGATTGGGTACAAAAAGGTTATCCAGTAGAATAAAAAGTAATTTATTATACCCGAAAACAAGACTTTAAGTCTTGTTTTTTGCATTAAACCCCATTTGTT
>JAEUTT010000353.1 GCA_016787165.1 Bacteroidia bacterium
CCAGATGTTTTAAAAGCAGAAAGAGAAACAGTTGAGTTAGATGAAGCAGAATGGAAAGAAGTAAAAGATGCTGTTAACAAAGGGGTTGATGCCTTTCAAAAGTTTAGAGATGATGAAGGCAACATTCTTCGAAATGAATTAAACAATAGGATAAGTACAATTGCAAAGCTGCTGAGCGAAGTTTTAAATTTAGATGCTGCACGTGTTACAAATATTAAGAGCAGAATAAAAAATAATATTGAAGAAGTAATAGATGTAAATAAGATAGACCAAAACAGATTTGAACAAGAATTAATTTATTACATCGAAAAATTAGATATTACTGAAGAAAAATTACGATTAAAAACACATTTAGATTATTTTATAGAAACGATGAAAGAGCCAGCTGCAGGAAGAAAGCTGGGCTTTATTTCTCAAGAAATTGGTAGAGAAATCAACACAATTGGTTCAAAAGCAAACGATGCCACAATTCAAAAGCTGGTAGTGCAAATGAAAGATGAGTTGGAAAAAATAAAAGAACAACTGTTGAATGTTTTGTAAAATTTAGAAATGGTTTTAAGGACTTTGTCATTGCGAGGAACGAAGCAATGTGTAAAACAGATGTTATAGCATGTGAAAAACAAATTAAAGCCGGGTCAAGAAACAATAAAATAGAATTAATAAAGAAAACAAACCCAACGTGGAAGGATATTTCGGAGGCTTTTGAGTAGAGATTGCTTCTGTCGTTCCTCCATCGCAATGACAAAATATGGAAGGTAAATTAATCATATTTTCAGCGCCATCCGGAGCAGGTAAAACAACTATTGTTCATCACTTGCTAAAAGTATTTCCCGATTTGGAATTTTCTGTTTCGGCATGCAGCAGAGAAATGCGCAAAGGAGAAGAGTTTGGTGTTGATTATTATTTTTTATCAGTAGAAGAATTTAAAGAACGAATAGCTAACAATGAATTTATAGAATGGGAAGAGGTGTATAAAGATAATTTTTACGGAACATTAAAATCCGAAATTGAGCGTATTTGGAAAAAAGGGAAACACGTGATTTTTGATGTAGATGTGATAGGCGGGTTAAATTTAAAAAAGCAATTTGGCAAGCAAGCATTGGCTGTTTTTGTGATGCCACCAAGTATTGACCACTTAGAAAAAAGATTAAAGTCAAGAGAAACAGAAACACCCGAAAGTATTGCAAGAAGAATAGGAAAAGCAGAAGAAGAACTTAAAACAGCCAATCAGTTTGATAAAATAGTATTGAATGATAATTTAGAAAATGCGTTTGAACAAGCAGAGCGATTAGTTGAAGATTTTTTAAAATAAAAAAGTATGGCAAAAATTTTAACCATAGATATTCATACACACATACTTCCAGAACACATTCCTCATTGGAAAGAAAAATTTGGATATGGTGGTTTTATTCAATTGGACCATCATAAACCTTGTTGTGCAAAAATGATACGTGATGACGGAAAATTTTTCAGAGAAATTGAAGACAACTGCTGGAGTGCCGAAAAAAGAATACATGAATGCAACCACCATCATGTAGATGTACAAGTACTTTCAACGGTTCCTGTAATGTTTAGTTATTGGGCAAAGCCTCAAGATTGTTTGAACCTATCCATGTTTTTGAATGATCATATTGCCGATATTGTTCAACGTTTCCCCAAACGATTTATAGGTTTAGGAACCATTCCGATGCAAGCGCCTGATTTAGCAATAAAAGAATTAGAACGTTGCAAAAAAATAGGTTTGGTTGGAATTCAAATAGGAACAAACATTAATCAAGAAAATTTAAATGAGCCTAAATATTTTGAACTATTTAAAGCTTGTGAAGAATTAGGAATGGCTGTATTCATCCATCCATGGGAAATGATGGGAGAACAAACTATGCAACGCTATTGGTTACCCTGGTTGGTAGGGATGCCTGCAGAAACTACACGTGCTATTTGTTCATTGTTGTTTGGTGGAATAATGGAACGATTGCCGAACTTAAGAATTGCTTTTGCACATGGAGGAGGTTCTTTCCCTGCTACTATTGGAAGAATAGAACATGGATTTAATTGCCGCCCCGATTTAGTTGCCATCGATAATAATATTAACCCGAGAGAATACTTAGGTAAATTTTGGATTGATAGTTTGGTGCATGATGAACAAATGTTAGATTTTGTGGTGGGTATGTTTGGTGCAAACCGTGTAGCATTAGGAACCGACTATCCTTTTCCTTTAGGAGAATTAGAGCCGGGTAAATTAATAAAAGAAATGCCGTACGAAAAAGATGTAAAAGAATTGCTTTTGCATGGTGCAGCATTGGAATGGCTTAATTTGAAGAGAGAACAGTTTATATAATAGTTTCACTACTTACAGTACTTGTATTTCCCTTAATTTTTCTTACTTTCGTTTTAGGATAAACAACAAATTATGTTCGTTTTAAGAACACCTTTTATCGATAAAACATTTCAACTTACTTTCAAACACTGTTTGATAGTTCTATTTCTTTTTTTAATATCTCATACAACTGTAGTAAAAGCACAAGCACCCGGAATGTTAGAATTTTCGGGCAAGGCGGTGAAAAATGGAAGTGCTTTGCCCGGTGCCACCGTTACTGTTTATAGAAATGGGATTACTCAGCAGGAGCAAATAAAAACAGGAAAGAATGGTAAGTTTCGTTTTTACTTGGTATTTGGCGTTGATTATAAAATAACCTTTTCTGCCCCCGGATGTGTAGATATGTATTGCTTGGTATACACCGGCAAATTGTCGAAAGATAGAGGTGATTTATTCCCACTTTATCAAGCCGATATTCCTTTTCATGATGTAAATACTTTAGGTGTAAGAGTAGATAAATATAAAAACCCATTTACAAAAATTGTGTACGATGGTAAAAAAGCGTTTAAAGACGATGAATCATACTTAGCTAATTTTTTAAAAGACATTGTTATTGAACCTGCCGAGCAAGCAAAAATAGCTGCCGAAAAAGATGCAAAAGAATTAAAAGAAAAACAGGATGCTGAAGACAAACTCAAAAAAGAAGTGGAAGAAAAAGCCAAAAGAGAAGCAGCCTTGTTAGCAGAACAAAAAGCAAAAGAAGATGCTCTGAAAGAAGCCGAATTAGCACGTTTGAAAGCGGAGTCAGAAAAAGTAAAAACTTCGGAATCACAAAGCATGGAAACTGATGCGATAAAGCTACAACGTGAAAAAGCATTGAAAGAACAACAAGCCAAGAAGAACAAAGAAATTAAAACAAATTATGAAAATGATTTATTAAAAATGGTTGCCGAAAATGAACGTTCGGCAAAACAAAAAGCATTTGTTGCACAAAAACAAGAAGCACGAGCTAATACTGTTATTGAACAAATGAGAAGAGAAAATGATTTAAAAGCAAAAGCAGATAAGCTAATTGAAGAACAAAAAGCAAAGCAAAAACAAACACTGGAAAACAAACAGTACAAAAATATTCAAATGCGTAAACTAGTAGAAGCAGCAGCTTTTGCAGAACGTTCGGTAAAAATTGGCAATCAAAAAACATTACCAGATGTTAAAGAGTATAATCGAAAGCAAGCGCCAGACGTGTTGGTAACAATTGATGAAGGTTTTTTTAAAACAGTTAGAACAACAGTAGTTGTTCTTCCATCAAAAAAGATGGACACTTACCGAAAAGAAACGTATATGTGGGGAACTGTTTATTGTTATAAAAATGAGGACTTGATTCAAGAGACGATTTACAATATTGAAATAGATTATTTTTTGTCGTACATAAGTAAATAACATTTTTAATGAATTTGAAAATGATAAAAAAGAAATTAATACACATGAGTTTGCTATTGTTCATAGTACTATGCAACAATACTTTTTCGCAAACAACAAGTTTTATCCATTATGGTGTTGAGCAAGGATTATCGCAATCGCAGGTACAAGATATTACACAAGATGATGAAGGTAATTTGTGGATTGCAACGTTATCGGGCTTAACAAAATACAATGGAAAAGAATTTAAAATATTTTCGAGAAAAGATTCATTGGCTGAAGATTGGGTAACAACACTTTATAAAGATAAAACAGGAAATATTTGGATGGGGCATTGGGCGGGAGGTGTATCGATGTATAACTTTAAAACAAAAAAAATTGAAAATTTAAATTTAGAAGAATTTACTCGATTTAAAACTGTTACTTCTATTATTCAAGATAATCAAAATAGATATTGGATTTCTACCGAAGGTGCAGGTTTGTTTGTGTATGATCCATTGAATAAAAAAATGATTTCAATAACAAGTAAAGATGGATTGAGTAGCGATAATGTGTATGATATATGTGTTGATCAAAAAGATAACATTTGGATTGCAACAGATATTGGAATAACCATTTATGATGTAAAACAAGATATAACAGCTAAAAAATCATACAGTTTTTTGAACATTGGCAATGGATTGCACAGCAATAGAATTACAACCTTGTCGTTAATTAATTATAATGAAATATGGGTAGGTAGTGCTGATGAAGGAGTAATGGTGTTAAAAATTTCAGATAATTTTATAGTAAAACAAGTTGCAAAATCAATTGAAGGTGCTGGTCAGAAATTAAATACCAAAAATGGATTAGGCTCAAATTTTATTAATTGTATCATTGAAGATAAAGCACACAATGTATGGATAGGAACTGTTGGTGGTGGAGCAACCAAATGTGTTCCTTTTCCTTCAAAAGATAGGGTTGAAGCATTGTCAAAAGCATTATTGTTTAATTACAACACCAAGCAAGGCTTAAATTATTTTAATGCAAATGCATTGTTTCAAGATAGAGAAGGAAGTGTTTGGATAGGAACAGATATTGGGTTAAATCAATACCGTGGGGAGCGATTTCAGTTATATGATGAAAGTGATAGCTTGGTGAATAACCTTGTATGGACAACACTTTGTGATAGAGAAGGAAACATTTGGCTAGGAACAAATGCCGGAATTTCTAAAATAACATTTGATTATTCACCAATAAATAAAAAACAAAACCATCGAATAAAAAGCTATTCTACTAAAGATGGATTGAGTAGTAATGTTATTCTTTCATCATTTGAAGACAAAGAAGGAAATCTGTGGTTTGGAACCGGCTTTGGTGGGGTTTCAAAATTTGATATTAAAACAAAACGATTTCAAGTATACAACAAACAAGACGGTTTGGCTGGCGATATTGTATACGCCATTAGCGATGATAATAAAGGGAATATTTGGTTTGGAACAAAAGAAGGAGTATCCCGATTAGATCTAAAAGAGGGAACATTCAGAAACTACTCTATTGCCGATGGATTGGGCGGAAACAATGTGTATCGAATTTTTAAAGATAGCAAAGGTAATTTATGGTTTGGTGCTTTGGGTGGAGCATTGTCCATGTTTGATGGCTCAAGCTTTAAAACATTTACTGAAGTGGATGGTATTCACCATCGCTTTATTTTATGTATCAATGAAGATAAAAATCATCATTTATGGTTTGGTGCTTATGGCGGTGGTTTGTATAAATACGATGGAAAAACGTTTACAAACTTTACTGTAAAAGAAGGTTTGACAACCGATTCTCCTTATTCTATAATTTCGGATAATAATGGCAGAATTTGGATTAGCTCTAGTAGAGGAATTGATCGATTTGATGTAGATGCCAATCGGTTTTATCATTATGGAAAATCAGAAGGTTTTTTGGGTGTTGAAACAAATCCGAATGCTGTATGTATTGACAAAGAAGGGAACCTCTGGTATGGAACCATTATGGGAGCTGTTAGGTATAGCTCAAAAGAAGATAAATTAAATACCATTGAACCACAAACAGCTATTACGGGATTAAAGCTATTTATGAATGATGTTCCTTTTCCGGATGATGCTCGTTTTTCATATAATCAAAATCATTTAACATTTAAATTTATTGGAATTAGTTTAAGTAGTCCCGAAAAAATTCGTTATCAATATAAATTAGAAGGGTTTGATAATGATTGGCTTCCTGGTTATACCACACTCAATGAAGCCGTTTATACTAATTTGCCTCCAGGCACTTATACCTTTATGGTTCGCGCATGTAATAATGATGGTACTTGCAATATTCATCCTGTTACTTATAAATTTTATATAGCACCACCTTTTTGGCAAACGGTTTTGTTTTACATATTGGTAGTAGTGTTTGCACTATTCGGATTATTTGTGTTTGATAAATTTAGAACAAGAAAATTAACTCAAGCTAAAAAAATGTTAGAAGAAAAAGTGGAAGAGCGCACACAAGAGCTTGCGGTTAAAAATGCAGAGCTTGCAGAAAAAAACAAAGACATTACCGATAGTATTAGATATGCAAAACGAATTCAAGATTCGATTCTTCCTTCAGTAGATAATGTTCAAAAATATTTACCTAATTCATTTATATTTTTTAAACCAAAGGATATTGTAAGTGGTGATTTTTATTGGGTAGATAAAAAAGGAGAGAATGTATTGTTTGCTGCAATTGATTGTACCGGACATGGAGTACCCGGTGCATTTATGAGTATTGTTGGTCACGATATTTTAAATCAGGCAATGAAAGATCTTACCAGAATAACACCTGCTGAGCTATTGGATATATTAAATAAAAATTTGAGCGAACGATTAAATCAACATACGGATGAAACCAAACTAAGAGATGGAATGGATATAGCATTGTGTATGATAAATTTTAAAACACTTGAATTACAATATGCAGGAGCGTATAATCCATTGTTCATTGTTCGTGGTAATGAGTTGTTAGAAACAAAAGCAGACAATATTGCCATTGGTAGTTATACTGATTCACATCTTGAACGGTTCAATAATAACACTATAAAACTTCAAAAAGGCGATACAATTTATGTGTTTACGGATGGTTATGCAGATCAGTTTGGCGGAGCAGAAGGGAAAAAATTTAAAATCAATCAGTTAAAATCAATGCTGATTAATTTGGATGGTGTGCCTATGAGTCAGCAAAGAATAGCACTTGAAAAATCGATAGAAGAATGGCGAGGGGCATTGCAGCAAGTGGATGATATGCTGGTGATAGGTGTTAGAATATAAAACCTCAACCTTCTTGTTTTTTCAATCAGAAGGTTGAGGCATAATAAAGCTTATTGCTTAATTAATTTTTGCATTGACGACTTTCCATCAATTGTTAAATTAATAAAATACATTCCTGAGCTATAGCTACTCATATCAATTGACAATTGTTGTAATCCTGAAACTTTACCATAGTTAGTATTACTAATTAATGTGCCATCAATACTATATAAAGCAAGTTCAACATTTGCTTCTTTTTCTACATTAAAAATAACATTGGAAATATCGTTCATTGGGTTAGGATAAACTTTTACTGTTTGATTATTTCCAAGTACTTCGTTTAATCCTACTGTAGCAACATAAGAAAATGAAACATCATCTACCCAAAAAGAAGCTGTATCATCTGCTGGAAAAAGGTCAATAGCATATACATTATTGATTAATGGATTCCATGTTCCTAATGAACTGCTATTTAACAATAAATCCCACGTGTTTGAAGTTAAATTAGCAACAATGGAAACTTCAAACCAAGTATCAAAAGGATATACACCAGAAACAACAGCATTTTGACCTTCAAATAAATCAATGAACCCTCCTCTCATAAAACATTCAAAAACATATTGATTACCCATTGTAGCATTTCCTTGAAAATTAAAGTAGGCCGATTTACCACTTGGTATTTTTAACCACATGGAGTATGTTAATTGTCCGGTAGTTAAAGGTGTTGCATTAAAAGGCAAAACAACATCTTGTGGTCCACCATTAGTACTTGTAGAAGAAAAATAAATTGATTTGGAGCCTCCGGATGTATGATTGTCTGTTGTAATTACATATACATCTTCGGCTCCACCACCAGTAGTGCTACTCCATGTACGCCAAGGGCCAGATTGTATTCCTAAATAGGTTGTGGTATTGTATGATTCAAAATCATCTGAAAATGTTTGTGCATTGCTGTTAAGCGCAAAAAACAAACATGAAATTAAGAGTGTAGCATTTTTTTTCATTTTTTTATTGTTAGGGGGTTAGACATAGCTAATATATAAAAAAATGAATAAAAAGAACTTAGCAGTTTATTTAGCAATGGAATAAAAAAGCCCCTCCTTTTTAAGGAGAGGCATGGCCTTTATTTACAACGGTATATTTCCGTGTTTTTTCTTTGGTAGTTTATCTACTTTATTTTTCAGCATATTAAATGCTTTAATTAATTTTTCGCGTGTGTCTTCTGGTTTTATGACTTCATCCACATAGCCTCTTTCTGCTGCTCTATAAGGATTAGCAAAGTGTTCAATGTATTCTTTTTCTTTTTCGGCAAGTTTAGCTGCCGGATCTTTAGCAGCAGCAATTTCTGCTTTAAATATAATTTCTGCCGCACCTTTTGCTCCCATTACTGCAATTTCAGCACTTGGCCAAGCATAGTTCATGTCGGCTCCAATGTGTTTGCTGTTCATAACATCATATGCTCCACCGTAGGCTTTACGTGTAATAACAGTAATACGCGGAACAGTTGCTTCGCTGAAAGCATACAATAATTTTGCTCCATTTGTGATAATGCCATGCCACTCTTGATCTGTTCCCGGCAAAAAGCCCGGTACATCTTCAAATACTAATAATGGAATATTAAAGCAATCGCAAAAGCGAACAAAACGCGCTGCTTTTGTTGATGAGTTTATATCCAACACACCCGCTAAAAATGCAGGTTGATTAGCCACAATACCAATACTTTTTCCTGCTAATCGTGCAAAACCAACCACAATATTTTCAGCATAATTTTTATGTACTTCTAAAAAAGAATCGCTATCAATTACTCCATTAATTACTTCACGAATATCGTAAGGTTGATTTGGATTTGCTGGAACAATGTTATTTAACTCGGGACGTTTTTCGCTTGCTGGAGCTTCGTATGGAACTCGAGGAGCATCATCCTCACAATTTTGAGGCATATAGCTCAACAATGCTTTGATGTTATTGATACATTCTATTTCGTTAGCACAAGAAAAATGTGTTACTCCCGATTTGCTTGAATGTGTGGATGCTCCACCTAACTCTTCGGAAGTTACTTCTTCGTGTGTTACTGTTTTTACTACGTTTGGTCCTGTAACAAACATGTACGAAGTGTTTTCTACCATCATAATAAAGTCGGTAATGGCAGGAGAATATACTGCTCCACCGGCACATGGCCCCATGATTGCCGAAAGCTGAGGAATAACCCCTGAAGCCAAAGTATTACGATAAAAAATATCAGCATAGCCACCAAGTGAAACAACTCCTTCTTGAATACGAGCACCACCACTATCATTTAGTCCAATAACAGGTGCTCCATTTTTCATAGCCAAATCCATAATTTTACAAATTTTTTCGGCATGTGTTTCGGATAATGAACCACCAAAAACAGTAAAATCTTGGGAAAAAACGTATACTAAACGACCATTGATGGTTCCATAGCCAGTAACAACACCATCGCCCAAGTATTTTTCGCGTTCTAAACCAAATTCGGTAGAGCGATGTGTTACAAACATTCCAATCTCTTCAAAACTGCCTTCATCCAGCAAAAAGTGTAAACGTTCACGAGCTGTTAACTTCCCTTTTTTGTGTTGTGACTCTATACGCTTTTCACCTCCACCCAATTGTGCTTCAGCAATTTTTTTATCTAATTCTTGAATTTTCTTTTCCATATTAAAAAATACTTTCGTTTTGTTTTTCGCTCGTCCAAAAGTAACAAAAAAAGTATTCATTTTTATTTATTAAATTTGGTAAAACTAATCCCCTCAGTTATGCAACTAAATTTAGATAAATTAGATTTAAAAATTCTCAAAATACTTCAAGAGAATGCAAAAATTACTAATCTACAATTGTCTGAAGAAATTGGACTATCGCCTGCACCAACCTTGGAGCGGGTAAAAAAGCTGGAAAAGCAAAAATTAATTAAAGGTTATTATACTCAGTTAGATAATGAAGCATTAGGAATTGGGATAACCGCCATTATTCAAATAACATTAACACGACAAGTGGAAAATGCCATTGTAACGTTTAAAAAAGAAATCAATAAAATTCCTGAAATTATGGAGTGTTATCAGGTTACTGGGAATGCCGACTATGTGTTGATAGTAATGCTAAAAGACATTCGTGCATTTGAAGAGTTGATTAGTCAGCGTTTGAGTAAAATGGAAGAAATAGGACAAATGCAAACAATGGTTGTTCTTTCAAAACCCAAAGATTCAAAAATTTTACCATTAGATTATCAATGAATATAGAAGAGTTAAGAGACTATTGTATTTCCAAAAAAGGAGTAGAAGAAACGATGCCTTTTGGTCCGAATACGCTTGTATTCAAAGTAATGGGAAAGGCTTTTTTGTTAACAGGATTAGATGAATTAAGCTTGCAGTTTAATGTAAAATGCAATCCTGAGTATGCTATTGAACTTCGCGAAAAATATTCTTGTGTAATTCCCGGATACCATATGAATAAAAAACATTGGAATACAATTTTGGTTGATGGATCTGTTCCTGAAATATTACTTTATGAATGGATTAATCATTCCTATAATTTGGTTGTGGAAGGGTTAACAAAAAAAGACAAAGAAATTTTGTTGAAACTTTAATCCCATCCAAGCCTTATATTTTGAGTATTTTTGTGAAATAATCAAAAGCCATGACAAAACTTATACGTTATTTTATTCAAGGATTAATCATAACGGTTCCTATTGGAATTACAGCCATTGTAATTTACAAAGTATTTTCATGGTTCTTTTCGTTGTTTTCTGTTTTTGGAACCATTGTTAGTCCTGTAGTCGACCCTCTCATTATTTTAATTTTAGGAGTTGTATTAATTTTGTTAATGGGTTTACTTGGCTCATCCATTATACTACGCCCGATATTTTCATTGTTTGATGCAACATTGGAAAATACACCCGTTGTAAAAACGGTTTACAGTTCAATCAAAGATTTTATGAGTGCTTTTGTTGGGAGCAAAAAAAGATTTAATAAACCTGTTTTGATTACTATTAATAAAGAAAACAATATTCAACAGTTGGGCTTTATTACAAAAGAAGATTTATCCGAATTAAATATTGGGAAAGATACTGTTGCCGTTTATGTTCCGCTTTCTTATTCTATTTCCGGAAATTTATTAATTGTTCCTACCGACCATATAACCATTGTAGACGCTTCGTCACCAGAGGTAATGAAATTTATTGTTTCGGGTGGTGTTACTGATATTGATGATTAAATATTTGTTTTGCCTAAAAAATTGTTTAACTTGTGCATATATTAACGCAATTAGTGTAACCAAAAAGTAAAAACACATGAAAAAAATACTTACAATAGCATTTGCTCTTACAGTAGGATTAAATGCCACAGCACAAAAAATTAAAGTAAAAGAAGGAAAAGAAAACATAGGAGGGGGAAGTAATAACTCTTTTACAGTTACCTTGTTTGAAATAAGTCCTTCAGATGCCGAAGAAGCATTTCGCTCATATATGAAACAATATGATGGAAAACGTTCATCAAAAGATGGAGGTATTTTTATTGATAATGCTACTATCAAAGAAATAAGCGGAAATAACACAATAGATATTTATGGAAAAGCACAAGGAAAAAAAGGCGATAAAGAAATCACATTTGTTGTTGCCTTTGATTTAGGTGGAGCTTTTTTAAACTCGGGCGACCATAAAAGCGAAGCAAAAACAGCAGAAAAAATCGTAAAAGATTTTGCGGTAAAAGCTACTAAAGATGTAATTGAAGAGCAATTGAAAGATGCTAAAAAAGCACAAGGGAAACTAGAAGATGATCAAAAAGATTTAGAAAAAGAAAAATCTAAACTAGAAAAAGATATAGAAGATTATAAATCAAAAATTAAAAAGGCAGAAGATGATATTGTAAAAAATAAATCAAACCAAGACAAGAAAAAAGGAGAAATAGAAGCACAGAAAAAAGTGGTAGATGATGTAGATAAAAAATTAAAAGCGGTTGATTAGTTTTTTTCACAACAGAGACACCAAGAACGCGAAGGGGGTGAAAACTGTTTCGGGGGAAACCCACTTTCGCTATTTACTTTTTTGTTTGCTAATTTAATTTATACACCTTCCCGGGAAGTGATTTTACTAAACCGGAAAACTCTAAGCTTAGCAAAAGGGATGAAACTTTACTCATTGGCATTTTTGCCGAAAAACACAAATCATCAATGTTAATTGATTCTTTTTGTTTAAGTACATTTATAATTAATTCTTCTTCGGGTTTTAGTTCTACAAACAGTTGTTTTTGAACATTCCCTTTTTTCAGTTTTTTTTGTTCCCAGCCCAATAAATAAATAATATCAGCTGCAGATTGTACCAGCGCTGCTTTGTTTTGTTTGATAAGCGCATTACAACCTTCTGAGGTGACATCATTTACTCTGCCAGGAAAAGCAAATACATCTCTATTATAACTATTAGCAATATCGGCCGTTATTAAAGAGCCTCCACCTTTTTTTGATTCAATAACAATGGTGGCATCGGATATTCCTGCAACAATTCTATTTCGTCTCGGAAAGTTTTCTGCATTGGGTTTGGTATTACTTGTAAAATCAGTAAGTAATCCTCCATTTTCAAGCATTCTATCGGCTGTTGACTTATGTATGGCAGGATAAATTTTATCCAAGCCATGTGCTATCACACCAATTGTTGGAAGGCTATTTTTTAATGCTGCTTTATGTGCACAAATATCTATTCCATAAGCCAAGCCGCTTACAATTAAAACATCTAATTCTTTCAAATCTTCAATAAGCTTATTGCAAATGGTATTGCCATAGTCGGTACTTTCTCTGGTGCCTACAACACTAATTATCTTTTGAGTATTAAAATTTGCTTCTCCTTTAAAATACATCATAATTGGCCCATCTTCACATTGTAACAGACGTTTGGGGTAATTGCTATCCAAATAAAAAATGGATTGAATTTTATTTTTTTCAATAAATTTAATTTCTTCCTCGGCTCGGTTAAACACTTTTTGATTGATTACAGCTGCTGCATAAAAACTGCCTATTCCCGGTATCTTTTCTAAAGCCGATTTTTTTTCATTAAAAACAGCTTCTACGCTTCCACAATAGGCTACAAGCCTTTTGGCTAACACATCCCCAATGTTTGGAATTAACGAAAGTGCAATTTTATAAACAAGCTTTTCCGACATACTTTTTAATTATTAAAATTCTTTTTACATTGCACTAACATTAATTTATTTGTTGTACAAAATTAACATACAAACTAAATGAAAAAAATTCTTACTCCACTATTTTTCATTCAAGCTATTGGCAGTTTATTTTCACAAACGGCTTATGTAAAAGGTAAAATTACCGATTCTAAAACAAAAGAAACCATTGTTGGTGCAAATGTAGTTTTAAATGCTACATCAGGCTCTGCTACAGATATTGACGGGAACTATTTTTTAACAGTTACTGCCGGAAAAAATAAATTAGAATATAAAATGGTGGGATATAAAACCCAATTAAAAAACATAGAGCTGAACGAAAATGACACATTGATTAACAATGTAGTTTTAGAGCCAGACTCCAAACAATTAGATGTAGTGGTAGTTTCTGCCGGTCGGTATGAACAAAAATTAGGTGAGGTAACTGTTTCAATGGAGGTGATAAAACCCAGTTTAATTGAAAACAAAAATGTGTCTAATGTTCAAGGTGTACTGGACCAGGTTCCTGGTGTAAATATTATTGATGAGCAAGCAAACATTAGAGGTGGTAGCGGTTTTAGTTATGGTGCCGGTAGTCGTGTACTTATGTTGGTAGATGAAATGCCAATGCTTACAGCTGATGCTGGTGATGTAAAATGGAGCTTTTTACCAATTGAAAACTGTGAGCAAATAGAAGTTATTAAAGGGGCGTCATCTGCTTTGTATGGATCTTCGGCTTTAAATGGGGTAATTAATTTTAGAACAGCTTATCCGAAAGATGAACCTGAAACAAAAATTATTTTTAATGCAGGTGTATTTGATAAACCAAAACGTAAAGAGCTTGTTTGGTGGAAAGATGCTAATCCAGCTTATTCGGGAGTAAATTTTTATCATTCACAAAAAGTAAAAAATTTGGATGTGGTAGTAGCCGGAAATATGTTTACCGATGAAGGCTATAGACAGCTTGAAACAGAACAGCGTTACCGAGGAAACATTAATTTACGTTACCGATTTAAAAAAATTCAAGGTTTATCGGTTGGTGTAAATGCAAACACTATGCGCACAACCGGAGGATTGTTTTTAATATGGCAAAATGCTGATTCGGGAGCATATCGCCCTGCGGGTGGTGATTTAAGTCATTATAAAACGTATCGTACTAATATTGATCCTTACATAAATTATTATACTAAAAACGGAGGCAAACACTCTTTAAGAACTCGTTTTTTTAGAACTAAAAATTTAAACACTACCAATCAAGAATCTACTGCCGATGTTTATTATAGCGAGTATCAATTCAATAAACGATTTAAAAATAACTTAGTGGTAACCACTGGCTTGGTGTATAATTATAACGAAATACATTCGGGCGATTTGTATGGAACTCACTTTAGTAGTAATGTGTCGGCTTATGTGCAGTTGGATAAAAAGTTTTTTAATAAACTAAATGTATCGTTTGGTATAAGAGGAGAATACTTTAAAACAGATACAGTAGAAACAAGAGAAGATATTTATTTATTTATGGATAGGTCAAAGCCAATTTATAAAAGTTCTCCCGTGAAGCCAGTTTCGCGTTTAGGATTAAATTATCAAGCATTGAGTTCAACTTTTATTCGTGCATCTTTCGGACAAGGATTTCGATTTCCTTCTGTTGCTGAGCGATTTATTCGTACAAGTGCTAGCGGCTTGGAAATTTATCCGAATGATAGTTTAAAACCGGAGAGTGGTTGGAGTGCTGAAATTGGAATTAAGCAAGGACTTAAATTGGGTAACTGGAAAGGCTTTTTAGACATTGCTGGGTTTTGGACAGAATATAGTAATATGATGGAGTTTGCATTTGGACAGTGGGGTGGTTTTACTGAGCCTAGTTTTGGTATTGGATTTAAATCGCGAAACATAGGAAATACCCGTATTACAGGAGTTGATGTTTCATTAATGGGACAAGGTAAAATTGGTGAAATAACAGTAAATGCATTGCTTGGTTATACATACATTGTTCCTATAAAAACCGATTTTAATGAAGCAAAAGACACAGCATTAGGTTCTACAACAAAAAATGTATTGAAATACAGATGGCGCCATACCGCTAAATCAGACATTGAACTAGGTTACAAAAAAGTGATGTTTGGATTTAGTTGTAGATACAATAGTTACATGGAAAACATTGATCGCTTTTTCTTGTATGCTATACCAGGAATAAAAGAATACAGAGGTAAAAATAAAGATGGTGATTGGGTTTTTGATGCACGCTTATCTTATCAAGTACACAAAAATGCAAAGGTTGCATTTATTGTAAATAACATATTTAATCGTGAATACATTAGTCGACCTGCTGATTTACAACCTCCTCGCTCTTTTGCGGTTCAGTTAAGTGTGAAACTATAAGCAACTGTTTAACGTTGATAAACTAATTTTAATGGTATCACAATTGTCATTTCGACCAGAGGGAGAAATCGCTTGTTTTAAATGGTTTTTCACTTTCCGATTCATTTGGCTAGAGCTATCTGGGAATAATAAATTTATTTTCCAGATGAAGGATGGTTTCTTGTTTGTATTTTATTTTTTGAAACAATGGCACAGGTAAATCTACTTATGCAAGTAAGCTCATGGTTATCGTTGTAAATTTTAATTTCCCATATATGATTCATTCCTTTTACATGAATTGGCTTGCAGATGGCTGTAACAGTTCCGTTTGTAACTGCTTTAATGTGATTGGCATTAATTTCAATTCCAACACCAATAAATAATTCGGGATTAACACATAACCAAGATGCAATACTACCCAGTGTTTCGGCTAAAGCAACGGACGCTCCACCATGCAATAATCCAAATGGCTGTTTGGTTCTTTCATCCACAGGCATAGTTCCTTTTATATAATCATTTCCTATTTCGGTAACGCGAATGTGTAGTGAGTCGGCAAGCGTATTTGCATTCATCCAATCTAAATCAGCAACTGTAGGATTGCCGTACCATATTTTTTGTTCGCTCATAAAAAATTATTTTACTATGATTCTTCCTAATAAGGCATTGAATTCTTTTTTTGCTTCTAATAATTGATGTTGTGTTTGCATCAGTTGAATTAACTCTTCTTCAGGCGGGTTTTCTTTTAATCGTTTTTGAATATCATAAATCATCATTTCTAATCGCCTGCTTTTTAGTGCATATACCGCATTTAAAACCGATTTTTTTAAAATGTCCTCTTCCATAGTAATGTAAATACTATGTTGTTCCCAATTGGATAAGGAGTACGGACTGCTCATTAAATCAACCGTTAATGATGCAATGGCACTGTTTTCATGTGCAATAAAAAAATTATAATCCGGAATAAAATTGTTTTCGAGTTGTGCTACAAACTCATTGTAGATACTGTTGTAAAGTAAATTTTCAAGAACAATATTATCATTTTGCAATTCATGAATTAATAAATAGGCAACACTTACGCCAATTTCGATTGGCGTTCCATCTTCTTCTTGGGAATCTACTCGTACTTCTTTATTTCCATAATTAATAAGTATTCGAATAATGTCACGTTCTTGATGTTCAGCATCAGCAATGGAATGTTCTTTTTTTTCTTCTAAAACAAATTCATCTACTGTTTGCTGTTGTTCTGCTGTTTCACTTGTTTGATTCCGCTTTTCGTTATATTTTTTGCTTCTTATTTTATTTAGCTCATTTAATAATACATGTTCTTCCACATCCATTATTCTGCTACACTCTTTTACATATACCGAGCGATAAATAGCTTCAGGAATAAGCGCAATGCTTTCTACAATATCTTTTATTAATCCTGCTTTTTTGATGGGGTCATTTTTTACTTCATTCATTAACAAATTTGTTTTGAATGAAATAAAATCTTTAGAATTATTTTTTATAAAATCTTTTAATTCTTCGGAGCTAACTTTTTTAGAATATGAATCAGGGTCATCACCATCAGGGAAGAGTAATACTTTTACATTTAAGCCTTCTTCTAAAATTAAGTCAATTCCTCTAAAACTAGCTTTAATTCCGGCACTATCGCCATCATATAAAATGGTAATGTTATTGGTAAAACGTCTGATTAATTTTATTTGACCATGTGTTAAGGAAGTTCCGCTGCTTGCTACTACATTTTCAATTCCTGCTTGATGCATGGAGATTACATCAGTATAGCCTTCAACTAAAAAGCAATTATCTTGACTTACAATTTCTTTTTTTGCAAAATAAACTCCGTACAAAACATCACTCTTGTGATAAATTTCTGTTTCGGGAGAGTTAATATACTTTGCAATTTTTTTGGTATCGGTACGTAAGGTTCTTCCTCCAAAAGCTATAACACGACCACTGATATTGTGAATAGGAAACATTACTCGTCCCCAAAAACGATCGGAATATTTTACTTCTTGATTTTGTTCGTTTGTTTCTGTTTCATTTTCATGTTCTCTGTCGTTTCGATATTCAATAGTTAAGCCGGCTTTTACTAAGTATTCCATTTTATGGCCTGTTGCCATGGCTATATCGCTAAATGCACTTCGGTGATTGATGCTATAGCCTAACTGAAATTTTTGGATAATATCTTCTCTAAACCCTCTTTCTTTAAAGTATCCTAGCCCAACCGATTTTCCTTCATCGGTGTTGTATAAATTTTCCGAAAAATGCTTTTGTGCAAAGGATGAAACAACAAATAAACTTTCTCTATCGTTGTTTGATTGAATTTGTTCGGGTGATTGTTCTTGCTCTGTAATTTCAATGCTGTACTTTTTTGCTAAGTATCGTAAGGCATCTGGATAGGTCATTTTTTCTTTCTCCATTAAAAAATTAACGGAGTTTCCGCCTTTACCACATCCAAAACATTTGCAAATTCCTTTGGCAGGTGATACATAAAATGAAGGCGTTTTTTCATCATGAAAAGGACATAAGCCAATCAGGTTGGCTCCTCTTTTTTTGAGTGCCACATAATCGCCCACCACCTCTTCAATTCGAGCAGCATCAAAAATTCGGTCTATGTCTTCTTTTGTAATCATTGTAAATAAAAAAGCATCCCTTTTTAAAGGAATGCTAATTTACAAAAAATAATACTCGTATCTTTTATTTTATAGTAAGACGGGCCAGTGCTTTTTGGCTGTCGGTATTATCTGGGTTAAGTTTTAGCGATTTTTTATAATATTCAATGGCGAGATCTTTGTTACCCATAATCCGATAAGTTTCTGCTAAACCATGATAAACGCTCCAAGAATTAGGGAAATGAGCTTCATTGTGTTTGAACAATTTATAAGCATCATCGGTGTTTTTTGCCTTTAATAATTGAAATCCTATTTGATTAATATGATCATCGCTGTATGGATAGGTGAATGGAGTTAAACCACTTAATTCGGTTTCAACAGCTTTCACTTTTGTAATAAAATATTCAAAAGGGATGATTCCTTCTTTTAAATCAATTTCATATTTATGAATGCAGGCTTCTAAATAATTACATTCATCAGATGCGTTTGGTGTGCATTTACACGCAATATATTTGTTAAACATTCTGTCGCCATCAATTAAAAAAACTGAATCATTATGATGCATTACCATGTTATCAAAACTACAAAAAGCAGCTAGGGCTAATTGGGAATAATTTTGCGATGCGTTTTTAAAGCCACCATAGGTAGTTTGCCATACTTGTTGAATGAGTTGCATTCCTCCTTCGCATGGATTTATTTTACGAATAACACCTGCTACATTTCCTGCCCCTGCATGATACGAATGCAATACTAACAGTCGGAACCATAAATCGGTTTCATTGTATGCAACATGTGCGCTATCCAACATTTTTTTGGTGTATGGAATACAAATGCGATTTAATAATCGGGAAGCACCCATGGCTGCTTTTTCTACATCGGTACGTTCGTCCACATATTTATTTACTACTAACCCTTGTTTAATAGCAACGGCTTTCATTAACTGAAAAGGACCATTTGCGCCAACACCTGATTTCGTGTTGTGTTTCCCGGGGCTTTCAATCAATAAGATTGCTTGTGCATACCAAGGGTCAACGCCATGCTGTTTAAATACATCAATGGATTTACTAATGGTAGGCATTACTTTTTTGAATTCGTAAAAATCCTTTTTGCCGGCTGTAATAAGTATTGAGATACTATCAGGAATAGAGTTGTATTTTCGGATGCTATCTTTATACATTGATTTTTCGGCATCTGAAAATTTATTCCAGTTTTTCATGTACACTTTATCTACAATCATTCTGCTTCCTGCCACACTTACCAATGCCGAATCCGGCTGTAAAGCCATGATTTTTTGCCAAAATTTAGGTTGTGGCAAGGTATGCCAACCTTCGGAGTATAAAAACGAGTCGTTAATAAACTGCATTTTTGAAACCTCGTTGTAGCCAACCACATATTTTTCAATAACAGCAACCTTGCTCATATCTGTTTGTGCAATAGATGGATGAATTGCTGTTGTGAAAACAAAAAGCAACACTAACTTTGAAAAAATGGACGATATGATGTTATGGTTTTTCAACTGATTCTTAAATTTTTATAAAAATACTTTTCTAAAGTTACGTCTACACACTTGTAAAAGCAAACTTTTTAACAAACGTTTTCAACAATTATGGTTGTCTAACGTTTAATCAGGTACTTAGGTTTCGTGTATAGATAGATTGTTTTTTAATAGTCACTATTTGTTCTGAATGCGATTTAGTATAAAATAAGGCTATTTCAGTTCATTTTTATATAAAATATATTTCACTACTTTTGTTCCGCAAATTTTAAATATACATTCAATGGCAACAGACAGATTTGAAGCTCATGATTATTACTTAATGGATGAGTTACTTACAGATGAACATAAATTAATTCGTGAAACAGCACGTGCTTGGGTTAAAAAAGAAGTAACACCAATTGTAGAAGAAGCATGCCAAACAACTAAATTTCCTAAACAATGGATAAAAGGATTGGCAGAGATTGGAGCTTTTGGTCCATACATTCCTGCTGAGTACGGTGGCCCGGGATTAGATCAAATTTCTTATGGTATTATCATGCAAGAGCTGGAGCGTGGCGATAGCGGTTTGCGTTCAACAGCTTCTGTTCAAAGTTCATTAGTAATGTATCCTATCTATACGTATGGAACCGAAGAGCAAAAGAAAAAATATTTGCCAAAATTAGCTTCTGGCGATATGATGGGTTGTTTTGGATTAACAGAGCCGGATCATGGTTCAAACCCAGCCGGAATGATTACCAATATTAAAGATAAAGGCGACCATTATTTATTAAATGGAGCTAAAATGTGGATTTCAAATGCTCCATTTGCTGATATAGCGGTAGTTTGGGCAAAAGATGAAGCTGGCGATATCAGAGGCTTAGTAGTAGAAAGAGGAATGGAAGGATTTACAACACCTGAAACACATGGTAAATGGAGCTTGCGTGCCAGTGCAACAGGAGAGTTGGTTTTCTCAAATGTAAAAGTTCCTAAAGAAAATTTATTTCCAACGATTAAAGGATTAAAAGGACCATTAGGCTGCTTAAACAGTGCTCGTTATGGTATTGCTTGGGGTGCAATTGGCGCTGCAATGGATTGTTATGATTCTGCATTACGTTATTCAAAAGAGCGTATACAGTTTGGTAAACCAATTGGAGGGTTTCAGTTAACACAAAAAAAATTAGCAGAAATGATTACTGAAATTACAAAAGCACAATTGTTAACTTGGAGATTAGGAGTATTAAAAAATGAACACCGTGCAACACCTGCTCAAATATCAATGGCTAAACGTAATAATGTAAACATGGCATTGCAAGTTGCTCGTGAAGCACGTCAGATACATGGTGGTATGGGAATTACAGGTGAATATCCAATTATGCGTCACATGATGAATTTAGAATCGGTAGTAACGTATGAAGGAACACACGATATTCACTTATTAATTACAGGAATGGATGTTACCGGATTTAATGCGTTTATGTAGTTAAATAAGAATTAAACAAATTTTGCCAAAATAAAAAAGCCTTTCGAATTAACGAAAGGCTTTTTGCATTAAACTAAACCCCCAACTTCACGAAAAATCAAATCTTAAATACGCGATTTGAAATGTTTATTACCAAACATAGATGGATAAACATAACGTAATGATATCTCAAAACCTCCACGTGCTGAGGTTGCTGTTCTTAATTTAGATAAGTTTACATCGTAACTAAATCCTATGCAATAGTTTGAATATTCAAATTTTACAATCGCAATGAATGCATCTTGAAAGCGATAGTATGCACCCAATGAAACGGCAGACGATTTTTTTAAGCCGGTATATTTTGATCCTTCTTGTAAAATGTATTGGAATGTCATTCCAGGGTTAATCTCTTTGGTAGCACCTTGTAAAAACACAATGTATGATGGTTTTAATACCAAGTTGCTATTGGGAATTCCAATGGCTGCATTTCCATTAAACACAAATTTTGTACTTAAACGTTCACCCGTATCGCCATAAAATGAATACACCGGGCGATGTGGATGAAACACCGCAAAACCAATATTTACTTTACGTGCATTGTTAGCTGAAATATATGCTTCATCAGTTCCATAGCTGTATTGAATTCCGGCACCTAAATCAAAAATATTAAAACTAGCCGGAGCCATTTCTCCACTTGATATCATTGAATTATAGCTTGTTCCATCGTACTGATTTCCCCAAGTTAATTTTGAAGCATTCATGCTTCTTTGTCCGTAACCTGCCATTAATCCGGCTGATAAAATACTTTTATCATTTAAATTAATGATTCCGTTTAAAGATAAATTTACTTGATTAGAGCCAAAAGCAGCATCGCCTGCTTTGTCGCTAAAAAAATCGAGGGCTAAACCCATATGATGTTTTTTGTTTTTTAATAAACGAGCATCAGCCGAAAAGGCGTATGTTCGGTAGGGCGAGCCAATGGATTGCCACTGATTTTTAAAATTTAAAATCGCTCTTACTTCATGATGCACACCTCCATTTGCAGGATTTAACTGAATGGGTGTTTCATCAAACTGCGAAAAATGTATGTCTTGCGACTGTGCTACACCATAGCATAGCACAGTTACGCAAGTTATACACCATTTGCCAAATTTAGCCTTGTAGGCTGTTTTGTTTTTGTTCATCTTTTTGTTTTTAAAAGACAATTTTTGTAGTAGTAGTTTTTCTTGTTGAGCAAATTATTTTCCTAGAAAATAACAATGCAAATTAATTGTGTTGTTTTCATTTTGATTGTAAGTGTTTATTTATTGGTTTTTATTTATTTTACTAATGTTATGTTTCCTTGTTTTGATACATCTTGTCCGTTTACTGTTGCTTTTAAGTAGTAAACAAATACTGCAGCATCTAATTTTTTACCGTTGAAATTTCCATCCCAACCAACAGCAGGGTTGCTTGTAGAGAAAACTTTTTCGCCCCAACGATCATAAATATTAAACTCTAAGTTAGTAATACAATTACCCATTAGATAAAGCATATCATTTTGTCCATCATCATTAGGTGAAAACGCTGTAGGAACAAATAATTCACCGCAAATAATATCTACAAATACCACAACAGTATCACTTCCAATGCATCCATTATTATTAGCAGTTAAAACATAAATGGTTGTTTGTGTAGGTGAAGCTACCGGATTTTGGCAAGTAGTACAGCTTAATCCGGTTGAAGGGCTCCAAACATAAGTAGAACCAGCAGGAGCTGTACCATTTAATATGGTGCTTGTACCAGCAATAATAGTTACATCTGTTCCAGCATTTACACCAGTTAAGTTTCCTGTAGCACCTACAATGCCACTTGCAGTTGCAGTACATCCATTTACATCTGTTACCGTAACTGTATATGTTCCGGTAGCTAATCCTGTGATTGTACTATTACTGCTTCCTGTGTTCCAACTAGGGGTAATTACTCCATTTCCTCCTGTAACATTTACCGTAGCAGTTCCATCGTTATTTGAACTACAATTAGCAGGCGTTGTAGTAACTGTTGCTACCATTGCATTTGGTTGAGTAATAGTTACGGTTGTTGCGTTTGAGCATCCGCTTCCATCGGTAGCAGTAACAGTGTAGGTTCCTGCAGCAAGGTTGTTAGCAGTTGCTCCACTGATGCTACCCGGCATCCAATTGTAAGTAATAGTTCCAGTTCCTCCAGTAGCGTTAGCAGTAGCAGTTCCAGTGTTTCCTCCGTTACACAAAACATTTGATTGTGATGTAATAGAAACTGTTGGTCCGCCAGTGTTTGCAACGGTAGCTACAGCAGTTGCAGTGCATCCGTTTGCATCTGTTGCAGTAACTGTGTATGATCCACCGGCAAGATTGTTTGCAGTAGCTCCGCTGATGCTACCCGGCATCCAGTTATAAGTAATTGTTCCTGTTCCACCGGTACCGTTAGCAGTAGCTGTTCCTGTAGTTCCTCCACAAGGAGTTGGTGTTGTTCCTGTAATAGATACTGTTACTGCAGAAGCCGGTTGAGTAATGGTAACTGTTGTTGTGCCTGCACAAGACCCCGCATCAGAAGCAGTAACAGTATAAGTTCCTGCTGCTAATCCATTTTGTGTAGCACCGTTTAAGCTTCCCGGCATCCATGTGTAGGTAATAGTTCCAGTTCCGCCTGTTGCGTTAGCTGTTGCAGACCCGTTTGTTTGTCCGAAGCAAGTAATGTTTGTTTGTGAAGATATGCTAACTGTTGGCCCTCCAGAGCTACTAACCGAAACAGTAGTAGTACCCGTACATCCGTTTGCATCAGTAGCAGTAACAGTGTATGTTGTACCAGCAGCAAGTGTATTTTGTGTAGCACCGCTTAAGCTACCCGGCATCCAGTTGTATGTAATAGTGCCCGTTCCGCCAGTTCCTGCTGCAGTAGCTGAGCCATTGTTGCTACCACATGTAGCAGGCGTAGAGCTAGAAATGTTTACAGAAACAGCACTTGCTGGTTGTGTAATTGTAACGGTAGATGTTCCGGTGCAACTATTAGCAGTTGCTGTAACAGTATATGTTCCTGCTGACAAGCCTGTTTGTGAAGCACCGTTTAAATTTCCTGGCATCCAGTTGTATGTAACAGAACCTGTTCCTCCTGTTGCATTTACAGTCGCAGTACCATTGTTGCCACCAAAGCAAGTTACGTTTGTTTGTGTGCTAGTAGAAACTGTAATTGTAGGACAAGCGGTACAAGCAGGGATTCCTGTTAATGTTGTTATTGTAAGAACCGTTCCTGCATTATCTGTAACCTGTATTGGTTGTGAAGGAAATGAAGGGGGAAGTGTTCCGGAGTTTGTATTTGTTGAAAAAGTAGTCCATGAAGCAGGGGTATTACAAGTAGTAGCCGGTAAACCTCCTACCAAGCAAATGTTAACAATAGGAGTCCAAGAACCACCACAAGCAGTACATTGTGCAGAATTGGTAATAGGTGAACTTGATGCAGGAGTATAATATTGCCAGTTGTAAGGATTTACACCATTTGAAACAGTTAATGTACCATTTGTTTCTTGACAAACAGAAAGTGCAACACAAGGCGAAACAACAATAGTAATAGAGTCGGCACCACAAGATAATGTATACACAATAGTATGTGTTCCAACACCAGCAGTTGCAGGATTAAACGACCCGGTTGTTGGATTTACGCCCGGCCCACTGAATGTCCCACCTGGTGAAGCCACTGTTAAGGTAACAGGAGCAGCGTTTGCACAAAGTGTAGTTACTGGACAAATAGTAGCATCACAACAAACTTGTGTCATAGGAGCACAAGCCGACATATTTACTGATTGAATAGTTCCTGTTCTTGTTCCTGTTCCAGAGTTCCCTGTTGTTCCACACGCAAGAACTTCTCCTCCTGATGTTACATGTACATCATATACACGGTAAGTGGTAGCAACAGAAGTAATTAAATTTAAGTTAGCATCGTATTTAACAATTGAATTTCCAGAACCAACATAAACGTTTCCACAATCATCAATATCTAAACCGCTATTTTGTACTTGACTTGAAGCAAATCCTCCTCCAGCAACAGCAGCAGTTGAAATTATAGCCCCTGTTGCGAGTGAACGTTTTTGTACTTCATTTCCTTTATGTGTATATACAAAATTTCCATTGGCACGTATGGCCATAATTCCGGAATTGTTTTTTCTCCAATTTTCACATTTGTAGCTTAAAGACATTCCATTGCTTCTTTTAAAAAGAGGGGCGCTTACTCCACATAAATTAAAATTTTGATTTATATATCCTAATGAGTCGTGTGTTAGATAGTAGTATTTCCCGTTTTTTGAAGGAGTTACTGATCGAACTTCTTGTGTAGGAAATAATTGTCCTCCGGTTACTTGAACGCTTGCTGTAATATTTCCGGTATTTGTATTTACGTCATAAATAAATGGTAACGGAGGAAGTGTACCACCAGTTCCACCAATAATTAATTTTGTTTGGTCGCAGTTAAAGGCAATATTCCAGAATTCGGTTGATGCAAAAATTCCTCCAGGGCTACCGTTATTCCAAACTTGTGTTGCCGCATTATTCACTTTAATAATAGCAGCTGTTGAACCATTGGTTACATATGAATTTCCCGTCAAATCGGTAGCAAATGTCCCTAGCCAAGCGGTTGTGTCGTAAGGCGTATTATAGGTCCATTGCAAAACACCTGTGTTGTTATACTTTAATAATTGCAAAGGCATAACCCCACCAATTAAATAGGCATTTCCTGCGCCATCTCTTTCACATTCCCAAACACAATCCCAGTTGGTATTAAAGTTTGGTGATTGTGTCCATGGGTCAATTATAAGCGTTTGTGTATTATCGAATTTGCCTAGTTTAAAAGAAACGATATTTCCTTTTTTTACAAATTTTGAAGAAACAATGTTGTTTTTATCGTTTTCATAAAATGTTAGAGGTGCATGGTCGGTAATGTATCCAAACTTGGTTTCAATTAATAAATCGGATTTTTTAAAACTCAAAGGTTTTGAGTATTTCATTTTAATAAGCGAAGCATCTGCTCCAGGGTGTACTATAAAAGCATATTTTATTCCTGATTGTGGGTGAAAGGTGTATTCTACATCAATATTTGGATAGATGTTTTTGTAAGTAATTTTTTTATATCCTTTAATAAAGTTTTCGTTTTTGTTGGTTCCATCCGCATCGTTAAATGAATAGCTGTGGTAGTCGCTGGTGGCATTTTCGGCAATAACTTGCACATTTGTATTGGCACCTTCCCAAACCATTTCAGTAACATCTACATCAAAATGTGTTCTGCGTTCTTCTTCTTCAAATGCTTTATATTCTTCGCCAGTTTTAATGTTTTTCTTTCTTTCTTGCCTTGTTTTTTCTTCCTCTTCCGTAAATTCTTTTTGCCATGTTTTTACAAAGCTGTATACCAATCCTTTTTTAGTAAAATAAATTCTAGAATTGCCTTCGTCAACAGCAAATAAAACCGGCTCATTGTTCTCTTTAGTGCCCGATGTTTTAAATTGTCCTTTATTTTCAATAAAGCTTTTCCCTTTTTCAAAATTCGCTGTCCACGCTGCTACTGCACTGTTTTGTGCAACAGAAAATGTGGCAGTTAATACCACAAATAATAACGTAAAAATAAAATTTGGTCTTAGTCCCATTGAGTGTTTTTTTAGATATCTCGTTTATTTCTTATCTCAAAAATAGCCCCTATCATTTTAAAAACAATTCAAAAAATTGCTTATTATTGGAAGTCTGAATGGTAATGTGTTTTTAAAAATAGTATATTTAACAACTCTTATAAGAATACATTTTTTAATTATTATTATATATCAGTAGCTATGAAACCATCCGAAGATTTACATCAATTGATAAAAAACATGAGTATGTCGGAAAAGAGGTATTTTAAAATATACTCTACACGACATGTGATTGGTCATAATAACAATTATATTCATTTGTTTGATGCTATTGATAAACAAAATGAGTATGACGAAGAGAGAATTAAGCAATATTTTGGCAAAGAAACCTTTGTGAAGCATTTGCCCTCAGAAAAGCATTATTT
Organism: Bacteroidia bacterium; assembly: GCA_016787165.1. Lineage (GTDB taxonomy): Bacteria > Bacteroidota > Bacteroidia > 2-12-FULL-35-15 > 2-12-FULL-35-15 > 2-12-FULL-35-15. The sequence continues at coordinate 27,136 of JAEUTT010000353.1, forward strand.
GTACAATTTAATATTGGATGGTTTAAATGCTTACCATAAGGATAGAACCTTTTTAACTCGCTATTCTAATTTAATCATGAATATTGAGATTTTGTATAACAAAGGTTTGTTTGCACAGTGCCGAAAACTAATTCAAAAAGCAAAAAAGGAAGCATATTTACTTGAAAAATTTTCTATTTTATTTTTAATCATCCGTTGGGAAACGCTTATTTATATAAAAGATGAAGATACAAAAGGGTTGTACAAAAGTTTTGATGAAGAGTTAAGGATTTTGGAGGTAATTCGTATTCAATCGGCCTTGATGCGTATTGCATTTAATATACAGATTCAAATTTATAAAGGAAAAATTACTACTGCTTTTTTAAAATCACAACAAGAAGAAATTAAGAAGTACTATCCTCCTAAAAAAGAAGTCAATAGTTTTTGGGCACGTTATTATTTTTATTCCGGAATGGGTTTAATTTATTCTGTTCAACGGAAATATCAAGAATGCTTTGATTGTTTTAAAGAAATTAATGTGTTAATGCAAAATACTAAGCAGTTTATTGTGGATTTGCCACACATTTATCATACAAATCACAATAACATGATAAACCTATTGTTTGCTTTAAAAAAATATGACGATATTTTACCTATTATTTTACATCAACGAGCATTTACAACCATTTACAAAATAAAAAACCCCGCCCTCAATCAAAAAGTGTTTTTAAATACAGGTGAAAGTGAGTTATACTTGTATTATAAAACCGAAGAATATGATAAAGGTGTTATAACCATTAAGCGGATTGAACCGGAACTAAAAAAGATAGACATAAAATTTAGTCCTTCGTTAATTGATTTATATTTTATGATGAGTGTAATTTATCTCGAAAACCAAGATTACAGAGGAGCAATTAAATGGTTGAATAAAATTTTAAATCACGAGAAGGATGTAAATATCAGGCGGGAATTACAAATTAACACACGTTTATTGTACTTGATTGTATTGCTTGAAAAAGAGGATTTGTTTTTTGACAATCAATACCAATCGGTGAAACGATTTTTAGCAAATGAAAAAGAGTTTAAAAAACAGATTTATTATTTAGATATTATAAAAATATTATCGGAACAGCGGTTGAATGCTACAAAATTAAAATTGCTAAAAGAATTAATTAAAAAATCAAAAGCAGAAAATAAAAAAGTGGTTCAAGAATCATTGAATCCGCAATATGATTTTATGCAGTGGATTGAGGGACAATTGTTACACAAAAAAATAAATTAAAAAATGATAACATTCACTACCATTATTTATAAATTTGATACAAAAGGCGAAAAAACGGGCTGGACATATATTGAAATACCTGCCGATATATCTCAGCAATTAAAGCCGAATAATAAAAAAGCTTACAGAGTAAAAGGTAAGTTAGATGATTTTTCAATTGCACAAGTAGCGGTTATGCCTATGGGTGATGGAACATTTATTTTACCAATTAATGCGACAATGCGAAAAGGCATCCATAAAAAAGAAGGAGCGATGCTTTTGGTTAATTTAGAAGAAGATAAATCGCCAATAGAATTAGATGCTGATTTTATAATGTGTTTAGAGGATGATGAACAGGCATGTGTTTTTTTTAAATCGCTTACAAAATCACATCAGCAATATTTTTCAAAATGGATTGCAAGCGCAAAAACAGAAGAAACAAAAGCAAAACGAATTGCACAATCGGTAAATGCATTGTCTCGCTCTTGGGGTTATCCCGAAATGATTAGAGCAAATAAAAAAACAATTTAAAGCTTTGCAATTTTTATTTTTTGTCCGGGGAGCAAACTAAATTTTTCGCCAAATCCATTGAGTTTTTTAAGCGCATCTACTGTTGTTTTGTTTTGCTGTGCAATTTTAAAAAGTGTATCGCCTTTTTGAACAGTATATAACTTAAATCCATTTTGATTGGTTGTATTTGTTCCTGTATGATTATCTGTTTTAATAATAGCATTTGTATTTGTTGTTGTGTGCTTTTTCTTTACATAAATGGTTAACTTTTTTCCTGGTTTTACAGTGCTTGTTGTAATTCCATTCCATTGTTTTAATTCGGCAACTGTACAACCGTATTTTTTGGCAATTGTACTTAGATATTCTCCACTTTTTATAACATGTATCTTTGTTATTTCTTCTGCAATGGGTTGAATTATTAAATTATTTTTGCTAATCAATGAGTCATTAATGAAGTTGTAAATTTTTTCTTCATTGTTTACAAAAGCTCCCATTTTAGAGGCTGGCAAGGTTAAAATACTTGGCTCTCCTTCGATAAAAGGAATAATTCTTTTTTTATAAGTAGGATTCAGAAAAACAATGTCGTCTGCCGGGATGTCAAGCACAGCTGCAATTTGTTCAAACGAAATTTGTTTTTTTACCGCAATAGTATCTACATCTAAAAATGTTTTTTTGGGAATCGCAGAATTTAAATTGTGTTCCGCGGTGTAGTTCATGATGTAATTAACAGCAATAAAAGCCGGCACATAACCTTGTGTTTCTTTGGGTAAAAACGGGCGAATTTCCCAGTATGTTTTTTTTCCACCACTTTTTCGAATAGCTTTATTAACTGTTCCTGGTCCTCCATTGTAGGCAGCTAAAACCAGTTGCCAATCACCAAACAATCCGTATAAGTATTTAAAATATTCACAAGCAGCAACCGTTGATTTGTATGGATCACTTCGTTCGTCTATATAGGATGAAACTTTTAATCCAAACATTTTCCCTGTTGGATACATAAATTGCCATAATCCGGTTGCTCCAACTCTGCTTTTTGCTAAAGGATTTAATGCTGATTCACAAATAGCCAAATACTTTAATTCCAATGGTAAGTTGTATTTGTCAAGCTGTTGTTCAAATAGTGGGAAGTATAGTTGCGAAAGAGCCATCATTCTTTTTACCAATTCGCGTTTTCGAAAAGCATACATATCAATATAGCCCTTAACTACACTGTTGTATTGTAAATCAAATGGAGATGCAGCATCAATTTTAGCTAAACGTGCCGCATAAACCGATTCATCGTATCGAGGGACTGAATCAGCAGAAAATTGATATTTAGCATTTTTAGGATACACAATTTTTGCATATCCTTTTTCAAATAAATTAAGAGAATGTAAGCTATCTAAAGCAGCTGCAATTGGGTCATCCCGAAATTGATCAATAGCATACGGCACAGGTTCTTGCGAAAAAAGAAAACTTGCTTTTGTAAAAAAACAGAAGAAAAGAATAATATGTATGTATGTTTTCAAAAATATAATTTTATAGGTATGTCAAACAAATATCGCAATGATACTCTAAATATTTAAGAACGTTTAGACGAGTGTTTTATTTTTATACACGAAAGCATGTTGATGAGTTTTTAAGTGTTTAATACTAAAGCTTTTTACTAACTTTGTGGCAATGCATCAAACTTCAAATAAATCGCGTCCACTCTTTATTTTCTACATTTTAGTAGCCTATGTTTTTGTGCAGTTTGCCTGGTGGACCTATTCTATGTTTCAGCTTAACAATGAAATATCGTACCTGAAAACAGAATTAAATTTATTAAAAGGAGAATCAGCCGAAGAGGTGATTATAAAAGGGAATGAAATAAATGAAAAACTGCAAAAGCGTTGGTTGATGATTTCAAGTGAAGGAGCTTTTTTTATTGCTCTTTTGCTGTTAGGCATTGTTCAAATTCGCAAAACATTTAAAAAAGAAAAAGAGTTGGCAAATCAACAAAAAAACTTCTTGCTTTCGGTTACACATGAATTAAAATCACCAATAGCTTCTGCTAAATTACAGTTGCAAACGCTTGAAAAAAGAGAGTTGTCTAGGGATAAACAATTAGAAATTATTAAAAATGCGATACATGATACCGAACGATTAAACAATCTGGTTGAAAATATTTTATTAGCAGCAAAAATTGAAAACAATGTATATTCGGTAAATAAAGAAAAATGTAATGTTTCAGAATATATTACAGAAAGTCTAACAAAAACCATTCAATCGTTTAATTATAGTCATCTAATTAAATTAGATATAGAGCCGAATATTTTTATGGCAATTGATAAAACAAGTTTTCCTTCTATTGTATTAAATTTGTTTGAGAATGCTATAAAATATTCCCCACAAAACTCAAGAATAACCGTTGTTTTTAAAAAACAAAATCAAAAAATTATTTTACAAGTTTTAGATGAAGGTGTTGGACTTATAGACGCTGACAAATCAGCAATTTTTCAAAAGTTTTATAGAGTTGGAAATGAAGAAACAAGAAGCACAAAAGGAACGGGGCTAGGTTTATACATTGTAAACTATTTGGTGCAGCAGCACAATGGAACAATAGCAGTAAAAAACAATACTCCAAAAGGAAGTATATTTGAAATTATATTTAATAGTTAAAATTTTATGTCGAAAAAAGTAGCACTTCTAATCCTTGATGGATGGGGATTAGGTGATGGAAGCAAATCAGATGCAATTGCAAATGCAAATACGCCATTTGTGGATAGTTTATATAAAAATTATCCTTTTTCTACTTTACATACGTCTGGACAAAAAGTAGGTTTGCCCGAAGGACAGATGGGAAACAGTGAAGTTGGCCACCTAAATATTGGTGCCGGACGAATTGTGTACCAAGATTTAGAGCTCATCAATAAAGCAATTCGTGAAAAAACGATAGAGGACAATAAAACTCTCGTAAACGCATTTGAGTATGCCAAACAGAGCAATAAAAATATTCATTTAATTGGTTTGGTTTCTGAAGGTGGAGTTCATTCATCGCAAGAGCATTTACATTATTTATGCGACATGGCACAAAACAGAAACATAGAAAATGTTTTTATTCATGCATTTACCGATGGACGAGATACGGATCCTAAAAGTGGTTTGGGATATTTAACAAACTTAGAAAATCACTTAAAAAAATCAAGTGGTAAAGTAGCAAGTGTAATTGGTAGATATTATGCAATGGATAGAGACAAGCGCTGGGAGCGAGTGAAACTTGCGTACGATTTAATGGTAAAAGGCGAAGGCAAAAAAGTGAATTCAGTGTTAAAAGCAATTGAAGAGTCGTATGCAGAAGGTGTAACGGATGAATTTATAAAACCAATTGTTTGTGTAGATGAAAATCAAAATCCGATTGCAAAAATACAAGAAGGCGATGTGGTAATTTGTTTTAATTTTAGAACAGATAGATGCAGAGAAATTACACAAGTGCTTACTCAACAAAACATGCCGGAGCAAGGAATGAGTACTGTTCCGCTTTACTATGTTACCATGACCAATTATGATGATACATTCAAAAATGTACACATTGTTTATGATAAAGATAATTTAGTAATGACATTGGGCGAAGTCCTTGAGAAAGCAAATAAAAAACAAATACGAATAGCAGAAACAGAAAAATATCCGCATGTTACATTTTTCTTTTCGGGTGGTAGAGAGAAAGAATTTATTGGCGAAAAACGCATCATGGCACCATCACCCAAAGTAGCAACATACGATTTAAAACCGGAGATGAGTGCTATTGAATTAACGGAAGCTATACTTCCTGAAATTGAAAATGGAAGTGCTGATTTTATTTGCTTAAACTATGCTAATGCCGATATGGTTGGTCATACAGGTGATTACAATGCGGTTTTAAAAGCAGTTGAAACGGTAGATAAATGTGCACAACGAGTTGTGGAAGCGGGAATAAAAAGCGGATATTCTTTTATTATTATTGCCGATCATGGAAACTCTGATTATATGATAAATCCTGATGGCTCACCAAACACAGCTCATACAACCAATCCTGTTCCTTGTATATTAATTGATAAGGAGTATAAAAAAATTAAAGAAGGTAAGCTTGCTGATATAGCACCAACAATTTTAACCTTAATGGGGATTGAAATTCCTAAAGAAATGAATGGTTCAATTTTAATTTAAAAAACAATGGAGCAAGACAACCCAATTATCCGTAAAGCCGTATTTAATCCGAAGGTTAAAACATATATATTTTTTATTGTACTGTTTTATTTGTTTATTTCTGTTATTGGAATTTTACTTATTCCTATTTGGATTTTCGGATTCGGACAATGGATTTCAGGAAAGTTTTTTAATACATTAAAATGTGAACTCTCTACAAAAAATTTATACTTCTCTAAAGGAATTATTTTACACATTGAAAAAACGATTCCTTTAGAAAATATACAGGATGTATCTTTTTGGGGCGGACCAGTGCTACGATATTTAGGACTTACATTTATTAAAATAGAAACTGCTGGCGGAGGAGGCTCTCACAATAGTAATATGATGAGTATTCCTGGAGTAGAGGAAGCTGAGGCGTTCAAAAATTTAGTTTTGTTACAAAGAGAAAAAGTAATCAAAGAAAAAAACAATCACAGTTCTAATCATGCAATCTCCGAAACACAATTGTTAGTTGATATAAAAAATGAATTAAGCGAAATAAAAAGCATTTTGTCAAAAAAATAATTTGTTTTTTAGTTTAGAACTATTACATTCGTTATGCCTAAACAAAAACGAATGAAAAAATTTCTACTTCAACTATTAGTTGCATTTCCTTTATTTGCAGCAGCTCAAACGTTTACCAACTCTACAGGAGGAGCAATTCCAGATAATAATACCGAAATATGTTTCCCTGTTACCGTAAGTGGTTTGCCAACACAGATTGATACATCATTTGGTGTAGCACAAGTTTGTGTGAACCTAATCCATACTTGGGATGGAGACTTGGACATTAAGCTAAAAGCACCAGATGGTACCGTTGTGGTTTTGTCAAATAACAATGGTGGTAGTGGCGATAATTATACCAACTCTTGTTTTGCAATGAATGGCGCAAACGGACAAATTGGTTTGGCTAGTCCGCCATTTACAGGCACATTTATTCCTAATGGCAATATCAATGGTGTAAACAACAATCAAAATCCTAATGGGGTTTGGTATTTGTGTATAACAGATGAGGTGCCAGCAGATGCAGGAACATTGCTAAATTTTTCAATCACATTTGCTGCTAGTCCTCCACAGGGTGGAGGCGGTGGAACACCAACAGGGCCTTGTAGTACAACCAATGGATTGGCCTGTCAATGTCCAGATGGCGTAAGTACTATTTGTGATTTATTACCCGATATGACCGCCTCGGCACAAATTATTCAACAGCAACATACTGAAACACCTGGATTAATTACGCTAAGTAATGCAACACCCAATATTGGTTGGGGGCCAATGGAAATTCATGGTTCAAATTCTTGTTGGTGTGATACAGTAAGTGTAGCATGTACAACACCAATTTGTCCGGATGGAAGTTATCCAAAACAAAAATTAATTCAACGCATTTATCGTAAAAATGGAAGTGTAATAAGTTCTTATGATACTTTAAGCACTGGAATGATGAGTTATCACCCAACACATGGTCATATTCATGTTGATGATTGGGCCGAATTTACGTTAAGAAAAGCAACAACAAACCCTGATGCTACCACATGGCCAATTATAGCTGCCGGAGCAAAAGTTTCTTTTTGTTTAATTAATTTAGGTGATTGTACAAGCAATGTAGGCTACTGTAGAGATGGTAATTATGGACCAACAATTACAATGGCAAACATTCCTAATTCACCATTCGGGATGGTAAGTGGTTGCGGACAAAGTCAAGGAATTTATGTAGGTAATTTGGATATATATAGTCAAGGATTAGCTGGAATGTCAATAGATTTAACAGGAGTATGCAATGGCGACTATTATATAGTATCAGTAACAGATCCTGACAATGACTTTATTGAAAGCAATGAAAATAATAACTGGGCTGCAACACCTATTACATTAACTCAACAAATTCCTGCGCCAGTTGCTTCGTTTTCATACTCAGCGAATCAAAATAATGTTCAGTTTAATAATCCACCAAGCATTAATTATACTTACCAGTGGTTTTTTGGGGATGGAACAACTTCTACCAATCAAAATCCATTGCATACCTATACTGCTACCGGAATGTATGCTGTTACATTGATTGTATCAAGTGCGTGTGGAAGTGATACCACTACACAAATTGTAAATATACTTACCTTGGGTGTAAACGAAACGGCTGCTACAAGCCTTGGGTTTAATGCATATCCAAATCCAATTACTGAGAGCACAACCATTAGTTATTTATTAACTGAGAAATCGGAAGTTTCTTTTGAATTGTACAATGCATTGGGGCAAAGAATAGAGCTAATAAACAAAGGAACACAACTAGCAGGAGGCTATGAATTTAATTTTAATATAAAACAATTGAATTTGGAGAACGGAATTTATATTCTAAAAATAAATACTGGAACAAAATCGGCATCTATTCGACTAACGCATATACAAAATTAAAATTCGTCAAAAATGATGAAAAAGGGGTGAAAAATCATTTTTTTTGCCCCTTTTTTGGCAAAAAACACAAAAAGTAACATTTTTTTAAACAAATTGCTTGCCGGATGGTTTCCTGTTCAGCGACTAATACTCCTATTTTATCTAATTGTTAATTAATTTTTTTGTTCAGGTTGCAACTATGGCGTAATTTCGCTGTCTAATTTTTTAAAAACAGTGAGCATATAATTAAAGTATAATAAATAAAAACAAAAACAAAATGATGAAATTTTACAAATTAAAAACACGATTGGCTTTAGTGGTGGCGTGTTTTGTGATGAGTGTGAGTGCTTGGGCGCAGGTTGATGTTACATCAACAGGCGGTACTCCTACAGCTTCATATACAACTTTGAAAGATGCGTTTGATGCAATTAATGCAGGTACGCATACAGGAACCATTGATGTTGGCATTTCTGCCAATACTACTGAAATAGCTCCTGCGGTTTTAAATGCAAGTGGAGCTGGTGCAGCTAGTTATGCATCAGTGTATATTAATCCAACTGTAGATGGAATAACAATAAATACAAGTTATACGACTGTGGGCAGAGGAGTAATAGAGTTAAATGGTGCAGCCAACGTAACAATTGACGGTGATAATCCAAATACAGGAGGGGCGAATAGAAATTTGACCATTATTAACTCAGCAACTAATACTACTGCGTATACTTCTGTTATTAGAATTGCCATGGGAACTGCAGCTCCATATTTAACAGCAAATGGCATTTCAGTAAAAAACTGTAATTTGAATGGAAGTGCAACAAATCAAAATAATAATTCTGTAACGAGTACAACGGGGGCAGGCAATACAACATTTGGAATTGTCGCAGGTCCTGGAGGGGGGGCATCGGTAGCAGCTTTAGCAAGTGTGACTACAGCTATGAACGCCAGCGCTACTGTAAATTCATTTGTTGTGGACAATAATATGATTAACCAGTGTGCGAGAGGTGTTGGCTTTTTGGGGGCTGCTGCTGCAAATACTTCTGGAATTTCAGTAACTAATAATGTTTTAGGTGATCAATCTTCATTATCTGGTAGTGCGCCTTATACTTCTCCTACCACAACAGTATATACAAAAGGAATATATGTTGCAGGGGCAACTTCTGTAACAATTACAGGAAATACTATAAAAAATATTTTATCATATATTGGTACTACACTAGCTGCAATTGAGCTTAATTCGGCAATTGGTAGCGGTGCAGGCACTGTAAATGTTTCTAATAACTCAATTAATGGTGTGGTTAATAATGCCGCTAGTGCTGCTAATGGTATTTTAATATCATCTTGTACTGTGGCGTTTAATGTTAATCAGAATATTGTTACGAATATCCAAACAGTAGGAACCTCCAGCGTTGGAGGTGGGATTAATTTTTCCCATTCAAATGCACTAAATCCGGCAGGAACAATTGACAAAAACTCTTTATCTAACATTCGAGCCAATTCTACCGGAGGTTATGCTTCTAGAGGGATTTTTTTACAAGCAGGAAATAACGTTCTTGTTACAAATAATTTTATTTGGGATCTTTTTGCTTTCATGAATAATAGCACAACAGGAACAACATTTGGTGTTCGCGGAATCGCTGTTGCTTCAGGTACGGGGCATAAAATTTATCACAATACTGTCTCTTTAAGTGGATCTATGGGTGGTTCTGTAGCCGACATTACAACTTGTTTGTCTATAGCTGGTAGCGGACAAACAGGGATAGATATTAGGAATAATATTTTTTCTAATACAATTTCAAACCCTTCTGCAGCCGTTCACACTTGTATGCAAATACCTTCTGGAGCTACAAGTGCAATGAATTTAACTGTTAACAATAATGCATATTATAGTGGTTCTTCTGCAAATCAATATATTGCTACTTTGCAAACGACATTTACTGGCTATAGAGCTGCTAATTTTAACCCACTTGCTACATCTCCTGCTAGTAACATGCGTTCCTACACTAGTGTGCTTTCAGCATCTGGAACAAATGACAATTTATCGGTTGCTTCAATAAATGCAGCACCATTTCAAAGTTCAACTAATTTATTATTAAATACTTCTAATAGTGAGGTTGTTAATAATCTTTGGAATAAAGGAGCTGCCGGCTTAGGAATAATTTCTGATATTCAAGGAGAAACTCGTCCTCAGGGAATTGCTACAAATCCAACAATCGGAGCAGATGAAGTATTAATAAATGCTTGTACTGCTGCAAATGGAGGAACTGCTTCTTTCACAGGAGGTTCTAATGGTTGTGTTGGAGGAACAAAAATCATGTCAACAACAGGCTCTGAAACAGGTGCAGGAATTACGTATCAATGGGAAGTTTCAACAGTTGGTGGTGGAGTAGGATTTTCAAATGTTTCCGGAGGAACAGGTGCAAATACTACAACATACACAACAGGGGTACTTGCATCAGGGACTTATTTTTACCGTTTAAATGTAACTTGCTCAAATGGACCAGTTACAGGATATAGTAATGAAATTATGCTTACAGTAAATGATAATCCTACAGTTACTGTAACACCCAACTCTGGAGTTTATTGTTCACCGGGTGGAACTGCGGTTGCGTTAGCCGCGGGTGGTGCATCTACTTATACTTGGTTACCTGCTACAGGATTGTCTGCAACAACAGGAGCAAATGTAAATGCTACGCCTGGAGCAACTACTACTTATACTGTTACAGGAACAGATGGAAATAGTTGTACAGCTACAGCTACAGCTGCGATAACTGTTGCTCCGGCTGTAATTATAAACAGCATAACAGCTACACCTCCTGCAGTTTGTATAGGAGGGACAAGTAATTTATCGGTTACATTAGCTAGTCCTACCGCATCTACGATGGTTTATTCAGCAACTACAGGAAATTCAATTGAAACAATCACTAGTCCAACGGTAGTTACTGCTGTTACAGGTGGTTCTTTAGATGATGGTTATATTACCGTTACACCTTCTTTTTCCTTTAATTATATAGGAACCAATGTTACTTCTTATAGTGTAGGAACGAATGGATACATTGTTTTGAATGGTTTCTCTTCAGCTATTCCAACCAATATTAATACAATTACAGGTCTTGATATTGTTCACGCTTTTGGAAGAGACGGAAATTTGAATGTTCCTAATGGCGGTAATTTAACTCACGGTCCGGCAGCAGGTGGTAAATATGTTTTCCAATCCACAAATTATTCAGGCGGTGCTAGCGGTGCTACAAGTGCAACAATATATTGTACTTATCAGATTGTATTCTGGGGAAGCACAAGTGCATCTCCGGGAAGAATTGATATTATTTACGGAACCAGTGCTGGCACACCAGCTTCAGCAGGAACAATTGGAATTAGAGACATTGCAGGAACATTTATTAATGGTGTAAATGGTTCAACTTCATCAACTGCTACAACCGCAGCTTGGCCAGCAAATGGTCTGATGTATAGTTTTACTCCTCCTTCGCCATCTACTTTTACATGGGCTGCTGATCCTACTCTTAGTGCAACTAATATAGCTAACCCTATAGCAAGTGGCATATCAGCTACTACTACCTATACGGTTACAGTTTCTCAAGGAGCTTGCTCCTCAACAGGAACAACAACTGTAACTGTAGGTTCAGCATTGTCAAGTAACGCTACTGTTGCGCCTTCTGCATCAGTTTGTGCTGGAGCAAATGTTACTTTGGGTTCTACTGCCACTGGTGGTGGTGCTCCATATACTTATGCTTGGGTAGGTCCAAATAGTTTTATTGACAATACTCAAAATCCCGTAATTTCTGGAGCAACAGTAAATGCATCCGGAACATATACGGTTACAATTACTGATGATTGCGGTATTACATCTACATCAACAGTATCGCTTACTGTAAATGGAGCTCCTACAGTTTCTGTAACTCCGTCATCGGCAAGTTACTGTAATCCAGGAACAGCAGTTTCGTTAGTTGCATCTGGCACTTCAACTTCTTATTCATGGTTACCAAGTGCTGGATTATCTGCAACTACAGGCGCAAGCGTAAATGCTAGTCCGGCTGCAACAACTACCTATACTGTTACTGGAACAGATGGCAATGGTTGTACAAATACTTCAACAACAACTATCACATCTTCATTGGCTGTTGCTGTTAGTTCAGTAAGTGCTAGTTCAACTTTATTTTGTGAAGGAGGAAGTTCAAATTTAACTTCTTCGGCAGCATTTGTTACTGGGACATATTGTACCGCAGCAGCTACAAGCACCTCATTCGAAAAAATATCAAATGTAACTATTGGTGCAATAAACAATACGTCATCGGCAACTGCCGGTTATGAAGATTTTACGGCAATCAATACAGCAATAACAGCAGGCGTTTCAACTCCTATTAGTGTTGCTATTTCAGGTGCTTATGCAAATGATGATAGAGTACACGTTTGGGTAGATATGAATCAAGATGGCGTTTTTTCTGATCCTGCCGAAAGAATTCTTAATGTGGCAATTAGTACATTTTGTCCAGCTTGTGCTGGAACAAATACAGTGGTAACAGGTAATATTACCATCCCTACAACTGCCACAAATGGTTCAACCAGAATGCGTATCAGATTGCAAGATCAAAGCACAGGTCCTAACTCTACTCCTTGTGGAACTTCTACTTATGGACAAGTTGAGGACTATACATTAAATATTACCAATGCAACAGATAACTCTATTTCATATGTTTGGTCACCATCTACATATTTAAACGATGCAACTATTGCTAACCCTACAGCTTCTGCTGTAACTGGTGATATAACTTATACATTAACTGCAACATCTACTTTAGGTTGTTCGGCTCAAGGTACTGTTGCTCTTACTGTAAATCCATTACCAACAGTAACAGCAAGTTCTGATGCTACAGCAAATACTATTTGTG
>JAEUTT010000456.1 GCA_016787165.1 Bacteroidia bacterium
CAAGTCAAGGTGGAAAAGTTAAAAACTTCCCCAAACCAATAAAACTAAATGAGCCTATTAATAGTGATTACTCTGAACTTGAAGGTTGTATTACCACTGATGGAACTATGATGATTTTTGCAAGCGACAGGCCAGGAAGTATTGGTCAGATGGATTTATATATGAGCAGAAAGTTGCCAAATGGTGCTTGGGGAACAGCCACTAACCTAGGAGAAAATATAAACAGCAAACAAAATGAAGGTTTTCCTGTATTTGATGAAATAAACAATATCCTCTATTTTGCATCTGAAGGACATTTTAATATGGGTGGATATGATATTTTTAAATCAAAATACAACGTAAAAACACAAAAATTTGAACCTGCAATAAACATTGGCTATCCAATAAATACACCAGAAGACAATATGCAATTTAGTTTAGCAGGAAATGGCAGAGATGGTTATATATCATCATATAGAAAAGAAGGTTATGGCGATTTGGATATATATAAAGTAATATTCAATGATGTTGAAATACCCATTACGGTACTAAAAGGAAATGTTTCCTACAATGATTCAACAGCAAAAGAAATAAATGCTACAATTAAAATAATTGATTCTAAAAGCAAACAAGAGATTGACTTTAGAACAATTAACTCCAAAACAGGACGATTTGTTTTTGCATTAGAACCAGGCAAATACACTCTTGAAATAGATAGCCCAGGATACATTAGTCAAAAAATTGATGTACCTATTTTAGATATGGCTGATTTTGTATCAGAGAAAGAAAAAAACATTTTGCTACTAAAAGAAGGAACTCAACATTCAGTGCCTGACCCTAAAAAAAATGCTATGCCTATTAATAAAACAGTTGTACCCCAAAAAAAGTAACTAAACAATTAAGGCATATTAATTGTTGTAAGCTAAGTATGAATACTAAATCAAAACAATTATTTATTCTGCTATCTGCAATTTCTATCATCGCTTGTAATAGCCAAACCCCAAAACCTTTACCAAAAATGAATACAAAAGATAAAATTGAAAAAACTGAAGATGAGTGGAAAAAAATATTAAGCCCCGAACAATATCATGTTGTAAGAGAAAAAGGTACAGAGCTACCTTTTTCTGGGAAATATTATTTACACAACGACAAGGGTATTTATACCTGCGCAGCTTGTGGTACAGAATTGTTTAAATCGGATACAAAGTTTGATGCCGGTTGTGGCTGGCCAAGCTTTTTCGATGCCATTGATTCTGCAAAAATTAATTATATAAAAGATAAAAGCCATGGAATGATTCGAACAGAAATTACCTGCGCAAAATGTGACGGACACTTAGGGCATGTTTTTGATGATGGTCCTCAACCAACTGGTTTGCGTTATTGTGTAAACTCACTTTCTATTGAATTTAAAAAATAATAACTATATGATAATCAAATAAATAAGCAGACAAATAAAAAAAATGTTAAAACATTATATGTATATACATATAATTTATATATTTGCAGTGTAAAAACAATTAAAAACCAAAATAAAATGATGATAAACAAAATTACAACAGGAATTATTGCAGGAGCTGCAGTATTCGCATTTGCATTTACAACACCTAATGCAAAACACACTACAACGTACAATGTAGATACAAAAGCAACAACAGCTACTTGGCTAGGTAAAAAAGTTACAGGTGAGCACAAAGGTGGAATATCTATTTCAAAAGGTTCTATAGCTGTTGACCACGGTAAAATTGCAGGTGGTAACTTTGAATTTGATATGAATTCAATCACTTGTACTGATTTAACAGACAAAGAATGGAATGGAAAACTGGTTGGTCATTTAAAAGCTGACGATTTTTTTGGTGTTGATAAATTTCCAACAGCAAAATTTGAATTAACAAAAGCTGTACAAAAAGAAGGCACTAACTATGATGTAACAGGAAAGTTAACAATCAAAGGTGTTACAGAAGAAATTACTTTTCCAGCAGTTATTACTATGAATGAAAAAGCAGTAGTTACTGTTGCAAAAATTTCTGTTAACCGTACTAAATTTGGTATTAAATATGGTTCTGCAAGTTTTATTGATGGCATTGGCGACAAAGCAATCAGTGATGACTTTGAATTAAATGTAAATGTTGTTGCAAAAATTTAATAGCACATTTTTTTACTAATATAAAGACACTTTCTTTAGTAGAAAGTGTCTTTTTTGTTTTAAATCAGAGTAAAATCAACTGATATACATCAACTTGACTTTTCAAAACAAATGTTGTACCTTTACTTTAAAATTTAAGTAAAGTGAATAATAGATTTTTAAGATATTATTTTTTTACAATCGTTTTGTTTGTTAGCCAATCACTGCTTTCTCAAACTAACAATGAAGCTGGCGTTACAATAATTGGTGAAGCACCACAGATAAATAATGCGTATTATTCAAATGTGTCGGCACAAAACCCACCTACTCCTCTACCTCAACAATCAAACATTCAAAACAATTTTTTAATTGAACCTTCACTGGACAATGGATTTCATGTTCGTTTTCAAGTAACAGGCAATCCACCAATGGATAGCTATAATTCTTCTAAATCATCCTATTCCGGTGGTTCATCAGGAATGGGTTCTGTTTCAAAAAACAGAAAAAGCAAAAATTCTATTTCCGAAAAATCTTTTAATATCAAAAAGCGCTTAAAAAAGTGGCTTCCTAAACGGAAAAAACGTTATCGCCCTAATCTTTGTGGCAGATTTTAATAAGTTTACTTACTTTTGAGTTTTCAATTACTCATCTTTTTTATGTTATTTAATCGCCACTTCCGCCTACTAACCATTATTGTTACATTTTCTATTTTTTCTTGTGTTGAAAAAGTTCCTATTACAGGACGAAAACAGCTTTCGCTTGTCCCCGAATCGGACTTAGTAAATATGAGCTTAACGGAATATCAAAAATTTTTATCAGAACACAAACCATTGCAAATAAATGATTCCAGGGCTCAACTGGTTAAATCTGTTGGAGAAAAAATACAGGCGGCTGTTATACAGTTTATGAACGAAAAAGGCTATGGCGATAGAATTAAAGATTATCAATGGGAGTTTAATACAGTAGAGGATCCTATTGTTAATGCGTGGTGTATGCCTGGCGGAAAAGTAGTTGTTTATACCGGACTTCTACCTGTTACTCAAACCGAAGAAGGCTTGGCTGTGGTAATGGGACATGAAATAGCACATGCCATAGCTCGTCATGGTAATGAACGTATGAGTCAAGGTTTGTTAGTACAAGCTGGTGGATTAGCTTTACAAGTGGCACTATCCGAAAAGCCTCAAGAAACACAAAATTTATTTCTTCAATCGTATGGAATAGGCTCCACACTTGGTGTTTTAAAATACTCCCGAAATCATGAAAGCGAAGCCGATAAAATGGGTTTAGTTTTTTCTGCAATTGCAGGATATGACCCTAATGTTGCTGTAGCTTTTTGGGAACGCATGGCTGCACAAAGTGGCGGACAACAAGTGCCTGAATTTTTAAGCACTCATCCTAGCGACCAAACCAGAATTGCCGATATAAAAGCATTCTTGCCGGAAGCAATGAGCTATTATAAAAAATAGTATTAGATAGCTGGAAGCGCCTTAGCTCTGCTTTCTCCAAAACCAATTCGTACACCATCTTTTTCGCAATAACCACGAATGATAACAGTATCGTTATCATTAATAAATTTACGCTCAGAACCGTCACTCATTTTAACGGGTTTTGTACCTCTCCAAGTAATTTCAAGCATTGAACCAAATGAATCAGGGCTTGGTCCGCTAATAGTACCAGAAGCTAACATATCTCCAACATTCATATTGCACCCATTTACTGTATGGTGAGCTAATTGTTGCTCCATTGTCCAATACATGAATTTATAATTTGAATGCGAAACTTTTGTTTCTTCAGCATTTTCAGGTTGAATAAATACATCCAAATGAATATCAATATTTTTATCTCCTGAATATTCTAAATATGGCAATACTTTAGGCTCTTGTTTATAACCAGCAACCCTAAATGGCTCTAGTGCTTCTAACGTAACCACCCAAGGTGAAACGGTTGATGCAAAGTTTTTTGCCAAAAATGGTCCTAATGGCACATATTCCCATGTTTGAATATCTCTTGCACTCCAATCATTAAACAATACCATCCCAAAAATATGCTCATCTGCATTCTCGGTAGTGATGCACTCTCCTAATTTTGTTTCTTTTCCAATAATAAAGGCTGTTTCTAATTCAAAATCCAATAATTTGCAAGGTCCAAAAATTGGTGGTTCTGCTTCATTGGGCTTTGTT
>JAEUTT010000472.1 GCA_016787165.1 Bacteroidia bacterium
TTCAATAAATTTCCCGCCAATTCATATTCTTTCTTTTTGATATAAAAAAACGCCAACGTTAATTTTATTTCAAACTCCATATAAGAAAAGTTAACAAAACTTGAATCGTCTAAAATTTTATTTAGAAGCGTTATTGCCTCTTTTGTTTCTCCTATGTAATATTTTTTTACTGATTGATAAAACTTAAGCGCAACAATTGAATAAAAATCATAAAAATCATGCTGGAAATTTTCCGTTTCAAGAAGATCATCAAAAGCACCTTTGTTTTGTTGAATCAATTGAAGCTTAGATGATAAAAATTTAAATGCTATACAATAATTATTATTTAAAAGCCACCTTTCAGCATCTTCATTCACTTTTTCATAGTACAAAAGTGCTTTTTTGTGTTGGTTCGTGCTTTGATAATACTCGAATTTTAAAAAATCAAATACTGGTTCAAACTTTATTGTTTGAGGATCCTGTGTGTGTTTTTTAAAAATTTCATCTGATACTTTTAAAATATCTTCAACTGGCTCTTCATCATGTAATTCAACATTAGCAAACAAAGACAACTGAATTAAAACTAAATTATATATCAATTCTATATTATGAGAATTGTTTAAAAAGCAAATGTTTTTAATCTCATCTTTCAGTAAAACTAATTTTTCTATATCCTCCGAAGAATCAGAAAAATAATAATTTGAAAGAGTTCTATTAAAATCTAATAATACATCATTTGCCTTTTCTAAAGAAATAGCATACGCAACATGCTTATTAAATAACTGCGTATATAAATAATATTTATCCGAATAATGGTACGCTTTTTTCAAAACACTATACAGATTAATCAAATTCACAAAATCACTTTTTTTCGAGTACTCTTTCTCCATCTCATGCAACATAGCAATAGCCGTATCCCTTGGGTATAAAACCAAGTATTCGTCCAAAGAAACTGGCTGTTTTTCTATACTAAAATCTTGGGAGCGCATAAATTCCAATAAATGTTTTTGAATTTTGTCATACAACCTTGATTTGAGTACATACAAAGCATTTTCGTTGCATTTTAATAACTCCAGCAAATCGTCTGAGGCATTGCTACGATAATGCTGTAAGAGTATTAAGAATTTATTCGAATGATTGTCAACAAACGTTTTTTCAACAAACTGATACTTCTCGTTATCCAACTGAAGTATTATTTTTTTTAATTTTTCCATAGAAATAGATTCAATATGACCAATTTACAAATAAACATAGATTTAACTATTCTTTTATTTAACTATTTTAACTTAAAGCTAATTTTTCGAAAAGCAAAAACCTTTCACGTTATAAACAATATACAATCTGTCACTTTCATTCTGTCATAAATAAAATTGCTTGAACTATGCTACATATTGCATTTTCAAATAAATATCTTCTTTAATTAATGGCTTAATAAAAATATTAGGACACTCTTCTTCTTGATTAACGCATACATCATTTATAGATGATGATGCTAGCACAAAAATTTTAGACTCCTCTATAATGTCCAACCTTTTAATTTGCAAAAACAAAGAAGTTTGATGTTTATTCCCTTGATTAATTTTTTCGTCTATTACCAAAACATCTATGTTTTTGAAGCAAAGTATTGAAATTGCTTTTTCCATACTTTCCGCATAAAAAACATTAAAGTGAGGACTAATCAATGATTGTACTAATAACGTATCAAATTGGTTATCATTAATGTACAATAAATTTGCTTTTTTATAACTTTCCATATTCATAATTTATTATTTTTTATAGTTTAACATTCTAAGGCTAGTTCCAAAAGTAATTACGGGTGCCATTCTATCATGGTGCATTCCTTGTATATAATCAAGGTGATAATACGTTCCAAATCCGATGTAATTACCCCAAACCAAACTTGACCCTAATTTTACATTCAGCCCAAATCCAGCTGATACTTCTACTGTTGAAAATCTAACTGTTGAAAAATCAGGAATAATATCGGTTTCTGTATAAAATGCCTTTTCTTCAAGCGTTTGAGTATTATAACTCAAATTTGATTTGTGAAAATAGGATCCTTTTGAGAATAAAAAAAGTTGAACATTTCTTTCTGCAAATTCTTGGTAAGGTAAGCCATAATGAGCGTACTCTTTTGAAAAAAGTGGTTTGATGTATGAAAAAGTTGCTCCACAAAATTCTGTTTTTCTTTTTTGAACTAGTACACCGGCAGAAAAAACATTTTTTCCATTTGAAAGGTACAATGACCCTTCATACATTGCCCCATGTCCATTTCCTGAAACAAATGCTCCCAATCCTGGCGTTATTCTATAATTAGTCGCCTTCTTATTTTGTGAATAGCTATAAAAAGACAAAGCTGTTAATAATAATGTAACAAACATTTTAGCCGTTGATACATTTTTTCTTCTTGTTTGTTTTACTGTTGTTTTCATGATTATATTTTTTAGTTATTAATTATGGCACAATATTCCCCCCTTTTTTTTACCTGCACACCCCAACTGTGGGTATAGTATTATTCATGTAAGATTTTTGCCGATTATGTTGTTTTTTTTACACTATATAATATGATATAACCAACAAAAAGGCCGAAATCATTAATGATTCCGGCCTAAAAAAGAATAATTTTTTTATTAAAGTATTTTTACCCCCATGATTGTTATATCATCTGTTTGTTCATGATCCCCCTGCCACGTTGTTAAAACATTAATTAAATCTTGCTTTTGCTTACTCATCAATGAATTCGAATTTATTTTTAATTCGTTTAATAATCTTTTATTCGTTAATTTTTTGTCTTTTTCTCCTCCAAATTGATCTATAATTCCATCGGTATATAAATATAATGTATCACCTTTTTGCAACTGAAGTTTAGTAGACACTAAATTAATCTCTCTACAAGAATGCTCTCCAATCGAGTATTTATCTCTTTTAAGTTCTATTGTCTCTCCATTTCTTATAACAACACCTCTCATTTTTGCAAGGGAATATTCTAAAATCATGTTTTTATGGTCAATGATACAAAATCCCATATCTGCTGATTCTATAGTTGGGCTTGCCTCATCAGAGTTCGTAGACAATAATATTTCATGATGCAAATCCTCTAATATTTTTGCAGGGCAGTATGACGATAATCTTAAGAAACGGTTCAGAATATTGAGTACCATGACAGAAATATAAGAAGCTGATACACCATGTCCTGTGCTATCTCCTAGTACCAGAATTGTTTTATCTTCTTTATTACGAACCATATAAAAATCTCCACTTATAATACTTTGCGCCTTATATATCAGGAATGATTCTGGAAAAAGTTCCTGAAGTGTTGTTTCTGGTGTTAAAAATAAACTATGTACTTTTTTAGCATAATTTACATTTTCATACAAATGCTTATAATTATTTTTCGTAACAAAGTTTAATTGCTCTACAGCTAATTTCTGAGCTGTAATATCTTGTCGCATGGTAATGTATTTAATGGGCTTTCCATTATTTCCAATTACAGGGAAAACTGTTGCGTATACCCAATAAAAGGAGCCATCCTTTGTTCTATTTTTTATTTCTCCTTGCCAAATATTTCCACGACTAATTGTTTGCCACATTTCTTTAAACACAGAGGAAGATGTATCGGGGTGATGTATTATATTATGTGGCATACCAATCAGCTCTTCTGATGTGTATTTTGACACCTTACAAAATTTTTCATTTACATAAATAATGTTCCCTTTTAAATCCGAAACGGATAAAAGAGAATTTTTTTCCAAAACTTCAAAATTAGAATTAGCAACTGTAATATTTTCTTCCCAACCTTCTGAATAATAATTTTTATACGCTTTAAAACCCAAGTCAATTTTTTGACTTATATAGCTAAAAGGCACATACAGTTTTGAAAGTAAGAGTGCATAATTAAACAAATGTTCCATAAGTGATTATTTTTATGCAACATTACGTCATTATTGAATCTCACAAAAAGTTGATTGAGTTAAATGATTACGGATGTAATATTTTTCAAGAATTTGTATAAAATAAAAAAAGGTAAAAAATCTTAATTTTAAGGTGATAAATGCCTTTTTGTTTTTTAAAGGACGTAAGCCTTAGATAATAATTAGCATTATTATGCAAAAAGTTTTGCTCAGAACTTTAGTTTATGCCTAGAGTAATTATAAAATGGGCGCCTTTACCGAATGAGCTTTGAACACTTATTGAACCTCCTAATGCCTCTACTTGAGTTTTAACCATAAAAAGTCCAATACCCTTACCTTCGGTGGTGAAATTGAATCGCTTATATAAACCAAAAAGCTGGTCGCCATATTTCTCCAAATCAATACCAATACCATTATCGCTAAAATGCAAAACCACATTTTCGCCTTTTTTTTCTGACCAAATATCAATTCTTGGATAAACATTCTGATTTGAATATTTGATGCTGTTGATTATTAAATTATAAAATATATTATAAATATATGACTTAATACTAGTGATGGATTTTACTTCATCAAAATTATGATTTATTTGAACTTTCTTTTCTTTTATTAATGGCAATATCGATTCTTTAATCTGTCCAACCAAACTTTCAAAATCAACATATATTTTTTGCTCTGCAATAGCCCTCCTCATTTGCAAAATATCATTTAAATCCATCAACACATTATCTAAATTTTTAGCTGATTTTTTAAGTCCTAGTAATGATTCGTCTCTATCTTTTTTATTTTTTGCAACTTCCAGTATGCTTAAAAAGCCTAACATGGTAGCGAGAGGCGAACGTAAATTATGAGATACTATATAAGCAAACTGTTCTAAATCTCGATTTCTTTGAGTTAAATCCAATATCATATTCTGACGCTCTATTTCTTGCTGCTTGCGCTCTGTTATATCAACAGCAGAAACACTATATCCAAAAAAATTATTTTTTTCAAGCACTGGCGATATCGTTATTTTAAAATAATAAACCTCGCCATTTCTTTCATATTTTGTATCATAAAAAACAGTCTTTTTTGTTTCTTTTACAGTTTTGTAATTGTTTAATATGAATTCTTTTTTCTCTTCAAGAAGCAACGCACTAAATTTTACACCTTTTTTTATATTAATCCCAGAGGCTAAAACATAACCATTATAAAACGTTTTATTAAAAGATAAAACATTAAAATCCGAGTCAAGTAATAAATGACCAACATCTGTATTTTCAAACACTGCAGCTAAGTTCATTTCTGATTTTTTTAATTCAAACAATATTACCTTTTTATTAAAATAAATCATTAACATTTCTGCCAATGTTTCAATAAGGTCGCGTTCTTCTTTTAAAAAAACATCCGTAGTTTCAAAATGATTAGAGGTATATACAACTTCGATGGATCCTGTTTTCCCATCTAATGTTTTAAAATTTGCAGTCTGATTTGTTTTAGAAGGATTGTATTGCAATGATGTATATTCCTTATTATTGTAATTGATTTTTGCCGAACATACTTCCGGATACTGCCAACCATTAGGAATAATATTAACAATATTTTGAAGCAATATTTCATCTTCTTGCTGTTCATCTTGTAAAAAAGATGTAACAAGATAGATAGTCCTTAATTCTTTAATCCTCTCGTTTAATGAATTCCGGACTGCTTCTTTTTCTTTATTTATCCTTATATTATTAACAGCTAATGAAATATTTTTTGCAACCCTCTCCAATATAGAAACTCTAATATCATCAAATTCACCAATATTTTCAGAATAGATATTTAAACATCCTTTAGTTTTACCCTCTAGTTTCAATGGCAATACAATAGAAGACGATATTTTATGCTTTCGCGCGGCATCACGCCATGGTTTAAATTCAATTGAAGTTAAAACATCATTAGTTACTACTGTCCTTCCGAATCTTATCGCAGTAGCAGTAGGACCTTTTGAGTGTTCATCATCAAAAAGCTTAATATCTATATTTTCTAAATACGCTATTTCACCATATGCAGCTTTATATTTTAACTCTGAGAAATTACCATCCCCTGCTTCCCTCATACATACCCATGAAAGCTTATATCCACCTTCTTCTACCATCGCTTTGCATAATTCAACTAATAGTACCTGCTCATCTTTTGAAGCAAGTATTATATCATTTATCTTATTAAGAAAAGACAACATGTAATTTAAATCTTTAAGCCTTTTCTCTGAATAAACTCGCTGTGTAACATCCTGAATAATAACTAGAATAAATTTTTCATTTTCAAGATCAAATGAATTATTACTAACCTCTATTACAATCTCAGTCCCATCTTTTTTGCGAGCAGTAGTATACCTATTTATATCTAACTTTTTAGACCTATTATGTTTCGAATAACCTTTCTCATTGTTATAGAAGTTTTCATGTTTTTCGGGGATTATTATTTCAATGTGTTGATCTAATAGCTCTTCTGGTTTATAACCAAACACATTAAAAGCTTCAGGATTCACCATCTTTATTTCCAACGCTTCATTAATAATTATGATGGGATTGGTAGCTGATTCTATTATTTTTCTAAATTTTTGTTCGCTTTGCGCTACAGCTAGTTGAGCTTGTTTACGCTCATCAATATTATTCGAAAATATAGACACTCCTAAAATTTCACCGTCTGCACCATAGGCCGGAAACATTTTTGAGTCAATCCAATGTATTTCTCCATCCACATTAGTAAATGAAAATTCTTCTTTGTAAGTTATTCCATTGAGCGCATTCTGATAATTTTCGGCAAACTTTTGCTGGTGATTCTGAAATAAAAAATCTCTAAAATCAGCGCCTTGAAATAATTTTTTTTTCATATTCAACAGCATTTGGCTACTTGCTGTTTTATTAAAAAGTAAAACATTATATTCTTTACCTAAAAGAACAATGGACTCATTCGTATTTTCTATAATGGCTTCAAAATTTTTTGCCAGTACTTTTAAAGCTATTTCTGCCTGCTTCCGCTTATTAATATCGGTTGCTGTTATTGTTACTCCCTCTATAACAGATGCGGGAGAGCCGAACACCGGATTTATCTTAAAGCAAAACCACCCAGAAAGAGTTCCTTGTCCTCTTTCTATCTCAATTGATGTTGCCTCCCCTTTCAGTGCTTTTTGAAAAGATGTTTCAAAAAGTGCGTTATTCTTTTCAAGAACATAATTTCGAAAGTCCTCCCCTATTTTAATTTCTTTACCCC
>JAEUTT010000420.1 GCA_016787165.1 Bacteroidia bacterium
TTTTTTGATTCAAAATACTCCTTTATTTTAACGATAATACATCCCATTTGTAATACCTTTGACCTCATAACTCTAAAAAATAATCATTATGGACCCTGTATTTACTATCATACTCGTTGTATTACTTGTATTTATTTTATTACTATCATTTGTTACTGTTCAGCAAGGCACCATTGCTGTAATTACTGTTTTTGGGAAGTACAGACGTATTTTAGAACCTGGATTGAATTTTAAAATCCCTTTCATTGAACGCGTTTACAGACGTATTTCTATTCAAAATCGTTCAGTTGAATTGGAGTTTCAGGCAATTACAATTGACCAAGCTAATGTGTATTTTAAAGCGATGCTTTTGTATGCTGTTATCGACCAAAAAGAGGAAACAATTAAAAATGTAGCCTTTAAATTTATTGACGACCGCAATTTAATGCAGGCGCTCGTTCGAACGATTGAAGGTTCTATTAGAGGTTATGTGGCCAATAAAAAACAAGCAGAAGTGCTTTCTTCTCGAAGAGAGATTGTTGAATATGTGAAAGAACAAATTGATCAAGTGCTCGAAAGTTGGGGGTATCATTTGCTTGATTTACAGTTAAATGACATCACTTTTGATGAAGCAATTATAAAATCAATGGCACAAGTAGTGGCATCTAGCAATTTAAAAGCTGCTGCCGAAAATGAAGGACAAGCTTTATTAATTACTAAAACAAAAGCTGCCGAAGCTGATGGTAATGCCATAAAAATTGCAGCTGAAGCAGAACGTATGGCTGCTCAATTGCGCGGACAAGGAGTTGCATTGTTTCGTGAAGAGGTAGCAAAAGGGATGAGCCAAGCAGCTAAAGAAATGCAACAAGCCAATTTAGATACTTCGGTTATTTTATTTAGTATGTGGACAGAAGCCATCAAAAACTTTGCTGAATACGGAAAAGGGAATGTGATCTTTTTAGATGGTTCTAGTGAAGGAATGCAGCGTACTATGAAGGAGATGATGGCCATGAATACCTTAATGGACCCGAATAATCCTTTAAATAGCATTAAGAAAAAGTAATTTTCAACGTGTTTAATAGGAAAGGGACAAAACAATTGTCCCTTTTTTGTTTTTTGATGCAAAAAAACATACTGGAATGTAGTAAAAACAACATTTTTTCGTATTTTGGTACCAAACTTGATTTGGGCTCGATTAATAAAGCGGAAATTGTGAAAACATTAAAGTACTTACTACTTCATAAAATTTCAATAGTGTGTTATTGTTTGTTTACTACACAGTTAATTGTAGCACAAACAAAACCAAGCTCTAAAATCGCAGATCCTGCGGATGCTAAAGAACATTTTAATCATTATAATTTTTTGGCTGCAATTCCTGTTTATAAGCAATTAATTAAACAAGAACCTGCTAACTATGAATACAATCATAAAATTGGTATTTGTTATTTAAGAACCAATATCAATAAGTCACTTGCCATTCCTTATTTGGAAACAGCTAGTAAAAACGATAAAGCTGAAAAATCGGTTTGGTTTGATTTAGGTTTGGCCTATCAATATGGTAGTAGGTTTGATGATGCAATTAAAGCATATAACAAATACAAAGTAGGATTAAAGGCAGAAGAGCTAGAAAAAGTAGAACACCAAATTGAAACATGTCAGAATGGGAAAGAATATGTTAAAAATCCAGTAAATGTAACATTTACAAACCTTGGAAAAGAGGTGAATTCTGAATATCCCGACTATTATCCTTTTGTAACTTCCGATGAATCAATGCTCATTTTTACTTCTAGAAGAAAAGATAATATTGGTGGCGCAGTTGAAATTGATGGATATTATTCTTCCGATATATACATGAGTACACCTCAAAGTGATGTTTGGACAAAAGCCAAAAATTTGGGAGCTCCTGTAAATACTCGTTTAGATGAGCAATGTGTAAGCTTATCTCCCGATGGGAAACAAATGTTAATGTACATTGATCATATAGATAGTTTAGGAAACATTTATTCATCTGCAAATATGAATGGAAAGTTTTTAAAGATGAAAAAATTAAATTCAAATGTGAACTCTGATTTTGAAACAGCAGGCTCTATTACTCCTGAAGGCGATGTCATCTTTTTTGCGAGTAAACGAAAAGATGGCTTAGGAGAAACGGATATTTATATGGCTCGTAAATTACCCAATGGTAATTGGGCTTTGCCTCAAAATTTAGGACCAACAATTAATACCAAGTACAGAGAGGATTTTCCTCAAATAGCACCTGATGGAAGAACGCTTTATTTTTCATCGCAAGGACATGCCGGCATGGGGGATTTTGATTTATTTCAAACCACATGGAATCCTGAAGATAATACTTGGACTACGCCCAAAAATTTAGGCTATCCGGTTAATTCAGCTGGCGATGACCGTTCTATTTCATTTACACAAGACAATAGAGTTGCTTACATTTCGGCTGTGCGTGATGGTGGTATGGGAGATTTAGATGTTTACAGAATTAAATTTAATGATGCCGAAGAAAAAACAACTGTTTTACAAGGCTTTGTAAGTACAGTGGATAGTGCGAAAACAGTAACTGCATTTGTAACTATCGAAGATTTGAAAAATAAAGATGTTCCCCCTTATACCTATAATCCAAATGAAAAATCGGGTAAATTTATTATGGCCTTACCACCAAGTAAATATAAAATAACTGTTGAAGCAGATAATTATAAAACATACACTGAAACTTTTTTTATTTTCGATATAGGTGTTGCGCAAAACGAAACAAAAAAATCATTTGTACTTCAAAAATGATAAGTGGTGTGCTGAATATGCACAGCTCAATTTTAAACTAACTCAATGAAATTAAATTTAACAAAACCTCTTGCTTTTTTCGATTTAGAAACAACAGGAGTGAATGTAGCATCAGATAGAATAGTAGAAATTTCTATTTTGAAAATTTTTCCTGATGGAACAAAAGAAATAAAAACAAAACGGATAAATCCAACTATCCCAATTCCTATTCAGTCTTCTGAAGTGCATGGTATTTACGATAAAGATGTAGCTAATGAACCCACATTTAAAGCAATAGCCAAAA
>JAEUTT010000498.1 GCA_016787165.1 Bacteroidia bacterium
AACAAACTTTGTACTGTTGTAAAAATTCTTTTACAATATAAATTTAACAGTATGACAAATATAACCACACCATTAAAAAAAGAAGAGATTACAGATTCTAGTAAAAGAAGAATTACTAGTCATCAAACTACTGCAGCACATTTAGACAATGCATCGAAACATCATTTAAATGCTGCAAAACATCACGAATCAGGAGAACACGAAAAGGCAGCTGAATGCACTCTAAAAGCACAAGGTCATGTACTTCTTGCAAATGAAGTTCAAAGAGAAGATTTTAAACATCTTGCTTTAAAAAAATAGTTTTTTGTTAATAGTTTGTTTAGAGAACGGGAAGGCGCCATGCAAATTGCATGGCGTTTTTTTGTGTTAAAAAAACAACAGAAGCCACAAATAAGTGAAGAATGCAACTATTGCTTCAAGTTATGTAAGTAATAAACATAATTCATTCATCACCTTTGTATTATAAATATTTAATTACACTTAAAATAAAAAACATGAAAAAAATAATACTTAATAGCATAGCTGTAATCGCTCTATTACTAATACCAACAACAAATTTCGGACAAACACCTAACTTAGGAACAGCAGCAAATTTTGTCCTTTTTACAACAAATGGATCGGTAAGCAATACAGGTATTTCTCAGCTTACTGGAAATGTGGGAACTAATAATGGATCATCAACCGGATTTGGAAATGTAAATGGAGGAATGCAAGATAATAACCTAATTAGTGCACAATGTGCAACTGACTTATTAATTGTATACAATCAACTTAATAATTCTATTCCAAATTTTTTCCCTTCATCACTACTTGGAAATGAAGATACACTCACTGCTGGCACATTTTCAATACCAAGTGCTGCAACGCTAAATTCAAATCTTACTTTAAATGGGCAGGGGAATCCCAATGCTATTTTTATATTTCAAATACAAGGTTCATTTTCTACAAATGCTAATGCAAAAGTAAAATTGATTAATGGAGCGCAGGCATGTAATGTATTTTGGAAAATAGAAGGATTAGTAAGTGTGGGTTCAGAAAATTCTATAAAAGGTACAATTATAGCAAACAATGCAGCTATAAATATGAATACAAATGACACCCTTGAAGGTAGAGCCCTTTCTACAACAGGCTCTATTACTATTGATGGCGTATTGGCTTATACACCTATTGGTTGTGGAAGTTTAGTTCTTACTGGTCCTCCGGCAGCAAATCTGGGGTCAGCTGCTTGTTATGCTGTTTTTTCAAGTGATGGAGGAGTAAGTAATGCAGGTGTTACAAATTTAACTGGAGATGTTGGAACAAATGTTGGTTTAACTACAGGATTTAACTCTTTAAACGTAACAGGAACAATTCACCCTATTCCGGATGTTTCAACAGCAGCGTGTGCAAGTGATTTATTAAATACATATACTTATTTAAATTCTATTCCATATGATATCGAATTGTTGTATCCTGCACAATTTGGAAATAATTTAGTGCTTACACCACACACGTATTGGTTAAATGCCGCCACTATTTTAACTGATACATTATACCTTAATGGATTAGGAAATAATAATGCTGTATTTGTTTTTCAAATAAATGGTGCATTATCTACAAGTGTGCACTCAAAAATTTTATTAATAAATGGAACCCAAGCTAAAAATGTTTTTTGGAAAATTGATGGTGCAACAGATATTAATGATTACTCAGTTTTTAATGGAACTATTGTTTGTAATAACGGATCGATAAATTTAAATACGGGTGTTATGATTAATGGCAGAGCATTGACTACAACAGGAGCAATTGCAGCTTCAGAAATAACTGTGAATATAACAGAAGGGTGTAATCCTACGTCAATTATTTCATACAGCGACATACAAAAAACAGTGAACATTTATCCCAATCCTTTTACTGATAACATAAATATTATTTTAAATGACAATTCGAAAATCAGTAAAAAAGAATTAACTGTATACAATAGTTTGGGAGAAATTTTAATGCAATACATTTTTACAAGTAACACTACAAATATTGAAATGAAAAACTTCCCATCAGGAGTGTATCATTATGTTATAATCGAACATGATAATACTATTCAATATGGTAAATTAATATCTCAGCAATAAATACGTGAATTATACAACTAATATAGATAGTTATATAACTGAAACCATAATCAAATAATGACCTTTGTCAAGTGAAATTAATCACACCCTACACGCAGGAAAGCGGAATATAAAAAAACAAAATAAATGAAAAAATCAATTTTAAAAACAATTACAGCTGTATGTATTACAGGAGCAATTATTACAAGTTGTAATTCTTCTTCAGAAAAAGTGGAAAATGCAAAAGAAAATGTTACAAAAGCAAACAATGAATTGTATGAAGCAAATCAAGCATATTTAAAAGATATCCAAGACTACAAAAAAGTAACACAAGATAGAATCGATGCAAACAACAAAAGTATTGCTGACTTTAAATCTAGAATTGAAACTCAAAAAAAAGAAGCAAAAGCTGACTATAAAAAAAGAGTTGAGGAATTAGAGAAAAAAAATAGCGACATGAAAAAAAAGCTTGATGATTACAATGAAGAAGGAAAAGACAAATGGGAAATGTTTAAAACTGAATTTAACCATGACATGGAAGGCTTAGGACAAGCATTTAAAGATTTAACTG
>JAEUTT010000514.1 GCA_016787165.1 Bacteroidia bacterium
CAGTAGTGGTATAAACGGCTTCTTCTACACATATATTGGTGGGAGGCACAAAACAAGGGTTGTTAATTGTAACAGGCAAAACAACCGCACCAGGGAATGGCATTTGAATATTATTCAATAAGTTTCCATTGCTATCAAAAATAAAAATGGTGGCGGGGTTGTCGTATGATGCTAAGCCATTAATGCAATCTCGATACAGTTTAAGTGTAATACGGTAATCATTGTTTCCTAAGCAGTCATAATAAATTTCACCACCCACAATGTGAGTGGCAAAATTTTTAACTGATAAAAGAGTTAAAAATAAAAGAAGGGTATATTTTTTAAAATTCATATTAACACTCAAATGTAACGTGTTTTATTTAAGTCGTGAAATTTGAAAAAATCCAGCAAATACTTTTTGATTGTTATCTTCTTTAACACTTATACTTGGGTTTTGTTTTCCATTTAAATTTGGCTTAACAATTCCTGCATTTGGAACTGTAAGAATGTAATAATACGTACCATCAGCTGAGCTTACTCCATTCCAGTTGTTTTTATAGTCAGCGCTTTCATAAATTTTATTTCCCCAACGGTTATATATTTTTAAAGAGCTACCTGGGAATTTATCTAAGTTAGCAATATAAAATGTTTCATTCATTGATGGGCCAGCTCCATCGGGTGTAATAATATTGGGGATATTTAATGCACAACTAGTTTCCACTATTACATTTAATGCATCATTTTGAGTGTTACCACAAACATCTGTTATTGTTAATTGGTATGTTCCAGATGTATTTGAAATTAAAGAAGCATCTAATTGATTGCTATTAATGATTGAATCTGTTCCAATTAATGAAATCCATGAATAAGTGTAAGGAGCTCCACCACCGCTTACAAGAGCAACAAAATTTATTAAATCACCCGGACAAGAAAGTATATCATCACCTGCATTTACGGTTAATGGAGCAAATGTAGAAACTGTTATCAGGATACTGTCTGTAACACTTGGTGTAGGGTCTGGGCTGCCAGCACAAGCATCGTTTACAGTAACAATAAAATTGGTGGTGCTTGTTACGTTTGTTATTTGATTTGCAGTTGAAGGCAAAGAATTGTTCCATGAATAAGTGTAAGGAAGAACACCGCCACTTGCTGTAGCAGTTAAATTCACCGTTCCTCCTTGGTTACAAAGTGTAGTATCATTGCTCACTTGTAAAGTAAGTGGGCTGTATTCATTAATATAAATGGTTGCACTTGTTACAGATTGAACACAAAGAGAACCTCCTGTTTGAGAAATAGCAAGTGTAATTGTGTCTAAGCCTTCTGTTGTTCCATCAGATACAGCGTTGATGCAATATACAATGGTGTCTTGTCCAATAGCAAATACTAATTGAGAAGGAATAGAAACGCCTGTTGTTCCTGTGTTATAATCTACGCCATTAGTAGCAGAACCTCCAATGGTAACGTTTACAGTATCTGTTTGTGATAAGTTGCTTGTACGAACAAAATAAATACATGCTTGTCCACAACCTTCATAAAGCGTAGAGTCATTTGCTCCACCATAACTTATTTCAGGTATAATTTGAACACCAACAGCAGAAAAACTTCCAGCTTCAAGAAAAACGCCAGAGTCAAACGCTGAGTCAAACG
>JAEUTT010000518.1 GCA_016787165.1 Bacteroidia bacterium
TTGGCATTAATGAACCTTTTCTTGCACAATATTGGAGATATTGATTCTGAAAACTTTATTTCTCCCAATGATTCACTTATTACTGATGCTGGAGTTCGTTATGATTATATTTTAGCCAATCCTCCTTTCGGTAAAAAAAGCAGTATGACCTTTACCAACGAAGAAGGAGAACAAGAAAAAGAAGATTTAACCTATAACCGTCAAGATTTTTGGGTAACAACAAGTAACAAGCAATTAAACTTTGTGCAACACATTCGCACCATGCTTAAAACAACAGGTATGGCAGCAGTTGTTTTACCTGATAATGTTTTATTTGAGGGTGGTGTTGGTGAAACGGTTCGTAAAAAGCTATTAGAAACAACTGACTTACATACTATTTTGCGTTTACCAACAGGGATTTTTTATGCCAATGGTGTAAAAGCAAATGTGTTGTTTTTTGATGGAAAGCCATCCAGTAAAAATCCATGGACAAAAGAAATTTGGGTATACGATTACAGAACAAACGTTCATCATACCTTAAAGAAGAATCCATTAAAGTTAGAAGACTTAAGAGATTTTATAACACTCTACAACCCAAAGAATAGAAACAAGCGCAAAGAAACCTACAACGAAAAAACAAATCCAGAAGGTCGTTGGCGTAAATTTACTTATGATGAAATCATAGCACGTGATAAAACATCCTTGGATATAACTTGGCTTAAAGATAAATCATTAGCGGATTTAGATAATTTACCAGACCCTGATGTATTGGCATTGGACATTGTAGAAAACCTTGAAGCCGGATTGGAAAGTTTTAAAGCAATTATAGTTGCATTAAATAATAAATAGACTTATTTAATTAAAATACAAACTAAAGGCAAAACGTTACAAAATTCATTAAAAATTAAAGAGACTTCTATAAAAAAGGTTTCATCCAATCTTTTTTTAAACCATTACCTCTACATTATCAGACACCAAGGAATGTTGTAACAAAAAATCAAGGGCTTCTTTTTCGGTTTGAAAAAATTTAGTAGGCACACTTGATTTCATTATTTTAATAAAAAAATTAGCCAAAATTTGCTGTGCTAAAGTAGGTGATAAAAATGCAATGGCCGAACAATGTTTCATCACCTCCCGGCTGCTATTAAATCGTTTAGATTCGGCATCTTGGTTACTAAAAGCACCTCCACTTAAATACAATGGAGCCACTTCCCATGGCGAATGTTCACGCGTAAACTTAAAAATACGCTTTGTATCTTCTATCGTTAAAAAATCATCGTCATAATGAATGTGCAAAATACCATCATCCCTAAAATGGATAGTAGCACCGGGAGTTTTAACCGTTTTCATATACTGTTTTATCTGTTAGCAAAAATAGCACACTACAATTGGACTTTAAAATCCTATATACCCATGCTTATCAGACATAAAAAGGCTAAAATTTAGCTCAAACATCAAAAAAAATCGTACTTTTGTGTCCCTAAAATAAAAAAGAACAAACAAAGTATCAATTAAATATATTAAACAATGAACATTACGCAAGAAAATATTGATGAATTAAATGCATTATTAAAAGTAAAAGTGGTTGCAGATGACTATTTACCTAAAGTGGAAGGTGCATTAAAGAACTATCAAAAAAAGGCGAGCGTTCCCGGATTTCGTCCTGGCAAAGTACCAGCGGGAATGATTAAAAAAATGTATGGCAAATCTATCATGGTAGATGAAATCAACAAACTTTTAAACGATTCATTATATAACTATATCAATGAAAATAAAATTGAAGTTTTAGGTAATCCATTGCCGAAAGCAGATAGCAATGTTGATTTTGATAACCAACAAGATTTTGAGTTCATATACGAAATGGGCCTTGCTCCTAAATTTAATTTAGAAATTTCAGGTAAAGATAAAATCACATACACTACCATTAAAATTGACGAAGATTTAGTAACAAAATATGTAACAGACATAGCTAAGCGCTACGGAAAAGTAGAACAAGTAGAAGTTTCTTCCGAAGGTGATTTATTAAATGGTGATTTTGTAGAATTAGATGCCAATGGCGAAATTTTAGCAGGCGGAATATTTAAATCTTCTTCTGTTTTTATTGACAGAGTAA
>JAEUTT010000524.1 GCA_016787165.1 Bacteroidia bacterium
TGCAATAGCATTTTCGTTATATGAAAATGTTTTGTCAGAACTTACTAAAATTACATAATGCCCAAATTCTAATTCAGGAATTTTTATTTCGGTAGTATGTGTTTGATAATCGCCATCATCAATTAACTCAACCGTATATTCTTTAACCGATTTTAATTTTAAATATTCTTGAATTAGTTTTTCACCATACAATCGTTCTATCGTTTTGTTGTACTTATCAATATCCATTTCGGCAATACGAACATACACCGTTTTTAAATTTTTGTAGGTAATCAATGCGCGTGAAGCTTTTAAAGGAATTATTACTTTTTCGGCAGTAAAATTTAAAGCGTGCGCTAAGATACTTGCTTTAAGTACTTCGCAATTTTTTGCTGCATCTGTTGTTGGATATTTTTTAATCACAGCATCGCACAATTCTACTGCTTGTTTATTCATCCATTTCTGCTCATCACCACGCAGCGGTTCATATTTGTTTCCTTTTTCGTGATAATAACTTGCTATTTCGTAGCTTACTTCAGCAGAAGCAGGATTGTCAGAAAATTGCTTTTCTAAATTTTGTAATCCGGTCAAGTATAAACTATCTTTTATTTCGGAAATAGATTTACTGCGAACAAATTTTAATCGCTTAATATCTACATTAATTAAAGCTTGTGGATTTTCATCTTTGGAATGGAATAAAATTAACTCTTGCAATGCTTTTATTGCATAATATTTTAGAGATAGTGTGTCTTTTGATTCAATTTTTATTTTTGAAAAGTCGGCATAATTCCAAAAATAACTATCGGAATTGATTTCAAATTTATATGCAGGGCGAGTAATTTCAGGTTCTTCATTCATGTAAAAATCAACAGCCCGGTGAGCTAAAAAATCGTACAATGTTGGGCGAAATTTTCGTGAATTCGAATACTTTATCAATATGTCATCGTAAATATTTAAGGGAGTTCGTTTTAGGCTATCGGATGCTATTAGGGATAGTTCATAGTTTTTAATTACCTGATCAAAAATGGTTTTTAAATCCCAAGTAGTGATATCCGTATTTTCAAAACTAGCAGTAGCTGTTCGATTATAAAAATTCCAACGATTATTCTGGTAATAGTTCCAATAACTTTCAGCAATAATGGAATGTAAAATGGGTTTAACGGGATATTTTGCTTCTTTAGCTTCTTCATTTAATTTGTTTAACGCTTTTACAAGCGAAAATTCTTCCATTTTTTGTTCAAACTTCATTCTGTGAATAATTGCTTTCACAAATTGCGATGCATTATTATCTGCCTTTGCTTTATCGTAAATACCTGTTACTACATCCAAAGCCGATTTATTTAAACCCTTTTTGGCTAACGAGTCTACTTTTTTCCATTCCTTTTCATACGTACTTCCTTTGGGAAAAATTAAAACACTTGGTTTGTTATTAGTTTGATAGGCGGTAACTGTTACTGCACCGGCAATACTTACAATTGCTGCAATTGCAATTAAAATTAATTTCTTGTAGTTCATGTCAACTGTTTTAAGTGTTAAAAATTAAGTTCTCAAGAAGAACCAACACATAGATGCAAGTTAATTCAATATTCCATAAAATGGAAATACTATATATAAAACCGACTGATATTCACCTCGTTATGCAGCAAGCCATTTTCTTCCAAGGTAGAGTAAAAGTGTTCAGCAAAATAAGGACTAAGCATTACTCCTTTAGTTCCCATACCATTGAACATACATAATGATTTGTAAGTTGGATGAAATCCAATTACAGGCCTTCGGTCGTTTACAGATGGTCGAACTCCTGCTTGCTGGTCAACAATTTCAAAAGGAACTTTTAGGAGTTTAGTTAATTTTTCAGCAATTTCATTTCTTGCTTTTTCGGTAGGATTATCATTAAGATTTTGCCAATCGTAAGTTGTGCCCACAATAAATAAATCATCGCCAATAGGAAGCATGTATACTCCTTTGTTTATGATTTTATCGGTAGGTAAATTCTTTATTCGAACTGTAATCACTTCTCCTTTTGCTGGCTTTAATGGAATCCAGTTAAAATATGGATTATCCATCACTTTATAACCTTCACAAAAAATAATTCGAGTGGCAGAATAGTCTGAATATTGAACACCATCAGTATTCATTTTTAACTGCTCATAGTCAAACTTTTCATTTAAGAGCATTCCATTTTCAGAAAAATAATTTCTAAAATCATCCAAAAATTTTGAAACAAATAAATTAGCCGCATCTTTTACAAATGTTGCTCCAATTGGATTATGAATAATGTTTGTAAAAAAATCTGTGTCAATTAATTTTGTTAAATATCGACCTAAATTAGGATCATTTGTTTTGCTTTGCCAAAATTCTTTTTCATTTTCTTCCGCAAAAATTTTAACAATTTCTTTCTTCCAATAAAATTCTTGATTTAAAAACTGCTCACATTCTCGATAAAAGATATCTGCAAAAGGAATTAAATCATCAGCCATCCAACTTTTTACAAGTCGTTTAAAAACAATGGGGTTAAAATTTCCGGCAGCTACTCTTGAACACTTAGATATCGTATTGTCATCAATTATTAAAACAGATTTCCCTTTTTTAATAAACGTATAGGCTAAAACCGTTCCTGCTATCCCTTGTCCTACAATTATATAATCGTATTGG
Organism: Bacteroidia bacterium; assembly: GCA_016787165.1. Taxonomy (GTDB): domain Bacteria; phylum Bacteroidota; class Bacteroidia; order 2-12-FULL-35-15; family 2-12-FULL-35-15; genus 2-12-FULL-35-15. The sequence continues at coordinate 2,632 of JAEUTT010000524.1, forward strand.
TTTTTCATTTTAAAATATTGACTCAAAATTAGCATTAAATATCTGATTAAAAGTTTTTATCTTGCGTATGATTTTAATCATGGAAACAAGCAAACAAAAACAAATCATAGGTCGTAGAGAAGTTATTGACTTCCCTGAACTAGGGCTTTATGAAATTGTAGCAAAAGTAGATACGGGAGCTTACACAACAGCATTGCATTGCCATGATATTCGAGAGCAGGATGGCGTTTTGTATTTCAAATTATTAGACCCAACTCATCCGGAGTATAATGAACAAGAACAACAATTTGTAGAGTATAGTCAAAAAGAGATAAAAAATTCATTTGGAGAAGTTGAAAAGCGATACATTATAAAAACCACTATAAAAGTTGGAAGGAGACGAATAAAATCTGTAATTTCGCTAACAGATAGAGGCAATATGCGATACCCTGTTTTGATTGGAAGAAAATTATTGAAAAATCGCTTTATTGTAGATGTGAGTTTGATAAATACCATTACAACGATAAAAAAATAAATCCCCTTACTCCAAAAATTCCAATCACTTAATCATTAAATATATTTATGAAAATTGCGATTTTATCTCGTAACCCAAAACTGTATTCAACTCGCAGATTAGTTGAAGCTGCTGAACAACGCGGACATGAAGTAGTTGTACTTGACCATTTAAAATGTGTACTTGTAATTGAAAAAGGGAATCCACATATTTATTATGGCGGACAAGAAGTAACAGGAATAGATGCTATCATTCCACGAATTGGAACTTCGGTAACATTTTATGGCGCTGCAGTTGTTCGACAATTTGAGCAAATGAAAGTTTTTTCATCTGTTGAATCTCAAGCATTGGTTCGCTCGAGAGATAAGTTGCGTAGTTTGCAATTATTAGCAAAAGCAGGAATTGGAATGCCGAAAACCGCTTTTGCATCGGCTCCAAAAAACATTGACAATGTTTTGGAACAAGTGGGTGGTGCACCAGTAGTAATTAAACTATTAGAAGGAACGCAAGGGATTGGCGTTATTTTAGCAGAAACTCACAAGTCAGCTAAATCTGTTATCGAATCATTTTTAGCTTTAAAAGCCAATATATTAGTTCAAGAGTTTATTAAAGAAGCAGGTGGTGCGGATGTAAGAGCATTTATAGTGGATGGAAAAATAGTAGGAGCAATGAAACGTCAAGGATTACCTGGTGATTTCAGAAGTAATTTACACCGTGGAGGAAGTGCTAATGTAATTGAACTTTCAAAAGAAGAACGTGAAACAGCAATTAAAGCAGCTAAAAAATTAGGGTTAGCAATTGCTGGTGTAGATATGTTACAATCCTCTAGAGGTCCATTGGTAATGGAAGTAAATTCATCTCCTGGATTAGAAGGAATTGAGGGAGCAACAGGTGTAGATATTGCCGGAAAA
>JAEUTT010000550.1 GCA_016787165.1 Bacteroidia bacterium
ATGCTTAATGCATTAGAAGGTGACTTATCTGACATAGAAAAAGGTGCTTTTGAGCTAAAATTAAAAAATGATGAACAATTTAAATTGGAATATAACTTATATCTTCAATCGAAATTACAGCCTGATTATGCTATTGTAGCTGACTTTAAAGATGCCTTAAAACAAAACGAAGATATAAAAGTTATTCCATTTTATTATTATTTTAGTTCGGCTGTTGCTGCTGCAATATTGGTAATACTTGGTTTGATTTATTTGTTTAACCAAGCTACACTTCCTGTGCAAGAATTAGCAAAGAATACCGTAGTAAATGAAACAATCAAACCATTAGCTAAAACTATTGAAAATAAAGTTGTTCAAGAAAAAACTCCATCTATTTTGGCAAATACCACCAATACTTCTCCTAATAAAGAAAAGTCTAAAAAAATAAAAAGCAATGACTATTCTGATTTAGTTAAAGAGCCTAAAAACGAAATAGTTGCTTCCGTTCAAGAGGCTCATTTTAAAACAATTGATTCTTTGTCTCTTCCATCTGCGGATAAAAAAAATGAATTGGGAGTTATTGTACCTGATGGGAATACTCAAGCACGAAATTTTAAAACAGAAGAAAAAAAATCAAATGAGTATTATTCATTAAAAGAAATGGCTGTTGTGAAATTAAAACAAAAAACATTAGAGGAGCAAGCTATAGAAGAACAAAAAAAACAAGGACGTTTAAATAAGTTTAATTTTTGGGATTTAGCTCAAGTTGTAGCCAAAGGCATAAATAGGCTAACCAATAGTGATGTGTCCGTTAACCCAGAGTACAATGATTCCGGTGAACTTACTGCTTATGCATTTAATGCAGGTAAATTAGGTTTTTCAAAAGGGAAATGATAGGTTTTTTAGTGCCGTTTTTAAAATTAGTAAGATTTTTTTAAAAGCGGTTTTTCTATGATGCAAAATGAAAATAGTTTTGCATCATAAACTAAAAACAAATTAACCTATGAAAAAAGTATTTACAACAACAGCATTGTTTGTATCAATGTTTACATTATCATCAATTGCACAAGAGAGCGATTTTAAACCAGCTGCGGGTGCTAATAATTTGGAATTGAATTTTGTTCCATTAAATGGAAAACCGATCCAATTAACGTATATCCGTTACAGAAGATTTTTAAGCGAAAAAACTGCTTTGCGTGTTGGGATTGGATTGAGTTATTCTTCAAGCAAGGCTGATTCGGTTTTTATGAATCCAACAAACCCTGACCAAAAAGAAGTTCAGGTGTACAAATCAACAAAGTTTGGTTGGAGTATTAAACCTGGTTTTGAAAAACATTTTGAGGGAACCAATCGTTTAAGTCCATATATTGGTGCTGAGCTTGATTTAGCAGGACAATCAGCTAAAGAAGTTACTCCTACATCTTATAATTTTACTGATAATAAACCTACAATTGTTACCGAAAAAAACAAAAGCAAAGGAGGGTTTTTTCGTGCAGGAGTTAATTTATTAGCAGGATTTGATTGCTATATTACTAAACACTTGTATTTAGGTAGCGAATTAGGTTTTGGATTCCAATATGTTAAATATAGCGACTACAAAAAAGAAACA
>JAEUTT010000011.1 GCA_016787165.1 Bacteroidia bacterium
CACAAACATGTCAACAAAGTAAATCGCATCAACATTCAGTTGAATTTAATTCGAAAGAATTAAGAGCTTCAAACCAAAGAAGCGATACCATTGATGTTTTAAACTATACCATCAATTTAACGATAACCGATTTTACAACAAACATAATTACAGGAAATACAGAAGTTAAGTTTACGCCCAAACTAAATGGAGTAAGCGTTTTAAATTTAGATTTATTAAAACTTACAGTTGATTCTATAAAGTTAAATACATCTCATTTAACCTATTCTTATAACGATACTTTACTTTCGGTAAATCTTCCAATGGCTTACAATGTAACAGATACAGTAAGTGTATCAGTTTATTATCATGGTACACCGCAAGGTGATGCTTCGGGTTGGGGAGGATTTTATTTTCAAAGTGGTTATGCTTATAATTTAGGTGTTGGATTTGCTGCAAATCCGCATGTATATGGAAGAGTATGGTTTCCTTGTTTTGATAATTTTGTTGAACGTTCAACATATGAATTTAACATTACAACCAACAATGGAAAAGTTGCTTATTGCAATGGTTATCTTGCGAATGACACTACCGATGGAAGCGGAAACAGAACACGTAAATGGATATTGAATGAAGAAATTCCTACCTATTTAGCATCCGTTGCTGTGGCAGGTTATACTCATGTTAATCGTTCTTATAATGGAATGAATGGAACCATTCCAATTATGCTTACAGCACTTCCGGCAGATACAACCAATATGAAAAATTCATTTACGAATTTAAATAGTGCATTGTCAACTTTTGAAAATCGTTTTGGGCCGTATATGTGGAATAGGGTAGGTTTTTGTTTGGTGCCATTTAATTCGGGGGCAATGGAGCATGCTACCAATATTGCTTATCCAAGAGCTACAGCCAATGGTTCATTGCAATATCAAACATTAATGGCACATGAACTTTCGCACCATTGGTTTGGCGATTTAGCTACTTGCCGTACAGCCGAAGATATGTGGTTAAATGAAGGTTGGGCTCGTTATTGTGAATATATTTTTACCGAAGGATTAAGTGGATACAATGCATATTTAAATGCGGTACGAGTAACTCATGAAAAAAATCTTCAGTTCAATATTGTAAAAGAAGGCAACTTAAGTTTAGCAAACATTCCTCATCAATACACTTATGGTGATCATGTATATGATAAAGGCGCTGATGTAGCGCATACTATGAGAGGATACATGGGAGATAGTTTATTTTTTTATTCGGTAACAAATTATTTAGCACAAAATAATTATACCGATGTGTCGAGTTCCGACTTTATGAATTCGCTTACTGTGTCTTCCGGAATAGATATGAGTGATTTTTTTAATGATTGGGTATTTAATCCCGGATGGTGCCATTTTTCAATTGATTCATTTAAAGTGGTTCAACAAACATCAACACACGAAGTAACTGTTTATGTAAAACAAAAATTAACTTCGGCACCTAATTATTATACCAATGTTCCTTTGAACATTACATTTAAAGCGGCCGACTTAACCGAATACAAAGCTGGAATTGTTATGAGTGGTCAGCAAGCTTCTTTTGTTATTAACGTTCCTTTTCATCCGGCATTTGTTGCAGTAAATATGGATGAAAAAATATCACATGCGGTAGCACCTGAAATAAAAATTATTAAAAATAGTGGTGCCAATAATTTTCCAAATGCAAAAATGAATATTAATGTGTTGGCTATTTCCGATTCGGCATTTGTACGTGTAGAGCATAATTATACAGCACCCGATAGCATTAAAACAGCCTATGTTCCTTTTCGTATTTCACCTAACCACTACTGGAAAGTGGATGGGGTTTTACCAACTAATTTTTATGCAAAAGCTACCATTAGTTATGATGGAAGAACATCTGCTTTCTCTGGAAATAATTGGTTAGATAATTTATTGAATATAGTTACCGAAGACAGTTTGATTTTGGTATACCGACAAAATACTGCAGACGACTGGAGAGAATATCCGTATTATACTAAAAACACAATTGGCAGTGTAACCGACAAGCGTGGAAGTATTACAATTGATTCGTTAAAATTAGGAGAATATACTTTTGCAATAAGAGATTATGCTTTAAGTATAACGGAAAGCATAGTAACTAATAAAGAGAACGGACTTGTGATTTACCCAAATCCGGCAAATGAAGAAATTAAAATTGATTTCAAAAGAAGAAATGTGTCGCTTAACGATAAGCTAGATTACGCTGTAATAGATGTAAATGGGAAACAGGTTTTATCTGGAAAAATAAATGCAGGCTCTACTGTTATCGCATTAGGTGTTTCGGAACTTAAAAATGGCCTTTATCTTATAAATGTTAATAAAAATGGGGTTTTAGCAGCCAATAAAAAATTTGTGATAGCACATTAAACAAAAAATAAACATTATTGTTTATAGTTTGTTATACAACATCGTATGGGTTATAAAAATACACAAGAATGCATTGATGATTTAGAAAAAAATGGTCATCTGATTAGAATTAAAGAAGAAGTTAGTTCTGATTTAGAGATGGCTGCTATTCATTTGCGAGTATTCGAAAAAAATGGACCAGCCATTTTATTTGAAAATATTAAAGGATGCAAATTTAAAGCTGTTTCAAATTTATACGGTGATATTAATAGAAGTAAATTTATTTTTAGAGATACCATTGAAAAAGTAAAAACACTGATTGATTTAAAAAATAATCCAATGGATGCCATAAAACATCCATTAAAATATGCCAATGTAGCACTTACAGCATTTTCGGCATTGCCAAAAAAATCATCCTTCAGTAATCCTGTTTTAAAAAACAAAACTACTATTTCGGCATTACCACAAATAAAATGTTGGCCCGATGATGGTGGTGCTTTTATCACATTGCCACTTGTTTATACCGAAGATATTGATAAACCGGGTGTGATGAATTCTAATTTAGGAATGTATCGTATTCAGTTAAGTGGAAATGAGTACTTACAAGATAAAGAAATAGGTTTACATTATCAGTTGCACAGAGGAATTGGAGTGCATCAAACAAAAGCAAATGCAAAAAATCAAGCTTTGAAAGTAAGTATTTTTGTGGGCGGACCACCTTCATTAACATTAGGTGCTGTAATGCCATTACCCGAAGGGATGAGTGAACTTACATTTGCCGGAGCATTAGGAAATAAAAGAATACGTTATACATATGATGATGAAGGATATGCCATTGCTTCGGATGCTGATTTTGTGATTACAGGTGATGTATATCCCAATGATAATAAACCCGAAGGGCCATTTGGTGACCATTTAGGATATTATAGTTTAACACATGATTTTCCCGTGATGCATGTTAAAAATGTATATCATCGAGATGGAGCTATTTGGCCATTTACTGTAGTTGGCCGGCCGCCACAAGAAGATACCGCATTTGGAAATTTAATTCATGATTTAACAGGAAAAGCCATTCCAAAAGAAATACCCGGATTAAAAGATGTGCATGCTGTAGATGCTTCGGGTGTACACCCATTATTATTAGCCATTGGTAGCGAACGTTATACACCCTACTATCAAGAACGTAAACCACAGGAAATTTTAACCATTGCTAATCATATATTAGGCAGCGGACAATTGAGTTTAGCGAAATACCTTTTTATTATTGCCGGTGAAGATAATCCTCAATTAACAACACATGATATTTACAATTATTTTATGCATGTGTTGGAGCGTGTTGATTGGACAAGAGATTTGCATTTTCATACGCGTACAAGCATTGATACGCTAGATTATAGTGGAACAGGGTTAAACAGTGGAAGTAAAGTAGTAGTGGCAGTAGCCGGAGAAAAAAAGCGAGAGCTTGTTTCGGAACTAGCAGGCGATTTTTCATTGCCACCATATTTTAAAGATGCAAAAGTAATAATGCCTGGTATTATTGCTGTTACAGCACCTCAATACAGTGATGCTAAAACTGCCGAAGAAGAACTTGCAAAATTTACTGCCTACTTAAAAGAATACAATACCATTAATTTGCGTGGATTTCCATTAATCATCGTTTGTGATGATAGCAGTTTTGTATCACAAAATTTGAACAATTTTTTATGGGTAACATTTACGCGAAGTAATCCTTCGCATGATATTTATGGAATAAGCAGTTTTATCGAAAATAAACATTGGGGCTGCAAAGGTTCATTAGTAATAGATGCACGTATTAAACCACATCATGCACCACCATTAATTAAAAATCCTGAAATAGAAAAGCGAGTGGATGCTTTAGCTGAAAAAGGGAAATCGTTGTACGGAATAATTTAACAAACACAAGATTTTTGTTTTGTAGTAAAGAGTACTAAAATTTTATTGTTTTAAATATTTTAATATTACTCCACCGGTTAAAAGTTGTTG
>JAEUTT010000044.1 GCA_016787165.1 Bacteroidia bacterium
CAATATATTTATAAAATACAGATTCATCACCCATTCTTAAAGGATTCAAAAATCTAAATAGACTAAAGTCAGCGCCATACCATATAATGTTAGGTTCTGAATATATATCATTAATTCCGGGAAAATTATGCTTCAAAAAAAGAGCATTACGTTTATTTGCTACCTCATATTTTTTTGATTTAAAATTGAATGAGCGAGATTCTTTTATCTCTTTTTCGCTATAAACATTGTAGCCTATGAACAAAATTAAAAATAACACGGTTAATTTTCTCATTTAGTATTACATAAATTTTTTACGGTTAAACATACTTATTTTCAGGCAAAAACAAGTTAAAGTTTCATTTTTTTAAGTTTCATAAATGCATCTTTTTCAATTGCCGAAATTTGAAGTAAAATATCGGCACATACCTCAAAATCTTTTTGTTCATTATTTATTCTGCCTTTATAAATTCGGCCCATTTGAACTGCGCTTTCGCGCCATAAATCCCCGGCTTTAGTAAAATCTTCTGAAACAGTTAACAATTGATCATTAGGAATATAATTATATGCTTGCTCTAAAAAAGCAGCATATAAAAAACGAAATCCTCCTCCACCAGTACCAATTTCTTCTTGCATTCTTACTATTTGAGCTAAATACAATCCTGCTTTTCTTGGACCTAATTTATCTCTCCATTTACGAATTTGACGTGAAGTATATGCAATTCCTGCTGCACCACCTCCCGGCAATTGCAACATATCTCTTGTGCTTCGTTTTATTCCTTTTATAATGCCTTTTGCAATCACTTCAGTTGAAACAGGATGAACATTTTCGGGATAATACACATGACCATTAGGCGCTAATGGCCCTTTTGCAAAACGAACTTTAAGCATATCCGCTTCCGATAATGTTGTAACAGTTTCCATTACCGGGTCACTTACTAAATAGTGTCCATTTTCTTTTCCATAAACAATTAAATTATGGGCGTTAAAATGAAAACGATATTCTGGAGGAAAATAAGGCAAATTAAATACTCCAACTTGGCAACCAACAGGATCTCCATCTAACAATTTTTTATCTAAAAAATCTTGAGCTGCCTTTTGATTATTTCCAAATTTTTTTCGAACGACACTAACACCAAGCGACTTGCACGTTCTACTAAAAATCCACCCTGGCATACTTCGATATGTGATAGCAGGACCATTACTAATAGTCAAAAAAGGAATGTGTAAATAAAAAATTCCGGAACCCATACCAAATGCCAAAGGCTCTGTCATAAATTCTAATCCGTGATAACGTAACAAACTTGTTGCTGCACCATTTTCACAATGTGCTGTTTGCACATGCTTAAACTCTTTATTATTTATCATACTACGCTTTAAAGTTCTTTAATTCATCCACACTTATTTCAAACGCATTAGCATAGATTGATAATTTTTTTTCGCTTAATTTTTTAAACACAGAAGGTTTAAGGTGTCTTTTTATTGTAAAACTCCAAAAGCCTGTATAACCAGAAAGAACAGGCATGTCCATTAATTTTAATTCCATAAAATAATATATCGGGCTCTTTTCTCCATTTTTAACTGCAAGTAAAGCATGTTGTATGCGTTCATTAATGTCCTCCCATGCATTATCCAATGCTTCTTTTTTTACAGCCCATCCTGTACTTAAACCAGTAGTGTATTTACCATCTGCATCTTTTACATAACAGAGCTCTCGTGTCATCACTTTTAATGCACTATCATCTTGTGGTAACTCTTCTTTTTTCATTTTATAAATTTAAACCTAAGCCATTTCTTTTTTATAAAACCACATTTTTTCTACATCCATCGCAATTGCCTCATTTCTCTCAAGTGCATTTTCAGAAGTAGAATCAACTGTTCCGTTTAATGTTATCGTATATGGATTTACTTTCATATCCAATGGTGTATTTTTTATTTCATGACTCACCAAACGGAACACTTCAGCAGCAACATGCTCTAGCATTTTTACATTCGACTTAATAGTTTCTAATAAATCTTTTGTTGAATGTTGCATTTCAATTCCTTGTTGAAATTTTTTTAAATAATTTAAATCCAAAGGATCAATGTATTTTTTTTCAAAAATTTTATTTTCATTTGGCAACCACTCTAAGAAAAAATCTTGCATTGCCTTGTTTAGCAGTTGAAACTTTCTTCCTATGCTATCTTCAGAAACA
>JAEUTT010000049.1 GCA_016787165.1 Bacteroidia bacterium
GGATCTAAATTAGCATGTATTTTAAATACAAATCCGCTAAAGTTTTTATCATCGGGTTTTATTTCTCTTGCATCAGTGGTTCTACCTCTTGGTCCTGGTGCTATTTCAATAAAGCCATCTAATAATTCGCGTACTCCAAAATTATTTACCGCACTACCAAAAAACACAGGTGAAACCATGGCTTCTAAATATTCTTCTTTATCAAAAACTGGATAGCCTGCTTCTAGCAATTCAATATCATTACGCAATGTTTTTGCATAATCTTCACCAATTAATTTATCAAGTGTACCATCATTCAAATCTTTTATTTCAACTGAATTATCTTCTGTTACTTTTTCTCCAGGATTAAAAACAGTTAAACTTTTTTCGTATAAATTATAAACTCCTTTAAATGTTTTTCCCATACTAATAGGCCAACTCAAAGGACGTAAATCAATACGTAATTCTTTTTCAATTTCTTCCAACAAATCAAAAGGGTCTTTTCCTTCTCTATCGAGCTTATTAATAAAAACAATTACAGGTGTATTACGCATCCTACACACCTCTAATAATTTTCGAGTTTGTGGCTCCACCCCTTTTGCACAATCAATAAGCATAATTACACTATCCACTGCAGTAAGTGTACGATACGTATCTTCGGCAAAATCTTCGTGACCAGGTGTATCTAATAAATTAATTTTTATGCCTTTGTATTCAAACCCCATTACTGAAGTAGCAACAGAAATTCCACGCTGACGCTCGATTTCCATAAAATCGGATGTTGTATGCTTTTTTATTTTATTCGATTTTACAGCTCCTGCAGTTTGTATTGCTCCACCAAAAAGCAATAACTTTTCGGTTAGTGTAGTTTTACCTGCATCGGGATGGGCAATGATGCCAAATGTTTTTCTTCTTTCTATTTCTTCTTTAATCGTCATATCTTCTATTCCTTCATTTGATCAAACAAAAAACCCCTATCCGCAATACGGAAAGGGGTTTTGAAATTGGGTAAACCAATTATTGTTTTTTCTCTTTAATACGAGCTGCTTTACCTGTTAAGTCACGTAAATAGTACAAACGTGCTCTACGAACGATACCAACTTTATTTAATTCTACTTTATCAATGTAAGGAGAATTTACTGGAAATACACGCTCAACACCTACACCATTGCTCATTTTACGAACAGTGAAAGATTCTGTTGGACCTGCATTTTTACGTTGAATAACAACACCTTGGTATTGCTGAACACGCTCTTTATCTCCCTCTTTAATTTTATAATGTACAGTTACTGTATCCCCTGCTTTGAACTTTGGATGGTTTGCTTTTGGAATCAACTGCTCTTCTACAAATTTCATTAAATTGCTCATAACTCTTTGTTTTATAATGTTTTATTCTAAACTTTCCTTGAAAAGGATTGCAAATATAGAACATTTTTTTATATTGAGAAAATATCGTATAAATAATTTTAAATCAGAACACCTATGCATCTCAACTATCTGACTTACAATACTTTATATATTACACTTTTTCAACCCGAATAATGTTTACAGGGCAATGTTTAGCGGCTATTATATTATCATCATACTCATCATCTCCCAACAAAATAGTAAAAAATCCTTTTTTTTCAACCGCCCCAACTAAAGTGCATTTCCCATCCTTTCGTGAAATACGCCAACGATGATGAGCCGCCTCTACACATGCATTACAGCCAATACATTTTGCTCTTTGTTGTGTAATTCGTACCATTAAACATCAATGAGTTTGTAAAGCTTATCCGAAGGGCGAATTTTTT
>JAEUTT010000075.1 GCA_016787165.1 Bacteroidia bacterium
CTTGTTTATCTATTTGATAGTGGTCTCCCAATAAATTTTGTTTATCTAGGTAGGTTTTAATTTTGTTTTTGTAATGTTGAATAAAATAAGTGTTAGCTGTATCCTGTGCTATTATTAATAGCATACTAACAAAAAAGAATAGGATGGTAGAAATAATTTTTTTCATTGTTTGATACCAAAAATAATGAATTAATTCATTGGAAAATTTATCCGTAAATTTGTTTTATGAACATTAAAAATATTCAATTCGATTCAGAATTTTCATTTAAAACATCCCGAAGTGGGGGTGCTGGCGGACAAAATGTAAATAAAGTTTCAACAAAAGTAGAGCTTGATTTTGATGTGGTAAATTCTGCATTGTTATCGGATGAACAGAAAGCGCTTATTTTATCAAAGCTTCAGAATAAAATTTCGAAAGAAGGGATTCTTCAAATCATTTCTCAAACAGAACGAAATCAATTAGGTAATAAAGAAATTGCGATAAAGAAATTTTATGAATTAATTCATAAATGTTTTGTAGTTCAAAAAAAGAGAAGACCTACTAAGCCTTCTAAGTCTTCAAAAGAAAAGCGTTTGACGTCTAAAAAAAGAGATTCGGATATTAAAAAAATGCGTAAAAAAGATTGGTAAATTTTTATTATTCCGTTTTATCCATTTATTATAACTACCTTTGTTTTATATTACATGAATTAAACTACTCATTGCCTTATCGATACTCGATATTTTTGCCTCTCAATGCTTTCGGAATTAACAATCCCCAAAAATTAGAAGTTTAACCAGTAAAAAAGAGTCCATTTCATCAGATCGGTGAATGTGATGCTTTATAATTTTATCCGGTCTATAAACTAATTACAGATACAATGTCATTTGAGAAATTAAATTTAATTGAGCCTATTCTGAAGGCTTTAAAAACAGAAGGATACACAACACCAACACCTATCCAAGAACAGGCAATACCATTGGTATTGCAACGCAAAGATTTATTGGGTTGTGCACAAACGGGTACAGGAAAAACTGCCGCTTTTGCTATTCCAATCATTCAACTATTAACAGAGAATAAAGTAGCTACGCAAGGTAAAAAAACAATTAAGTGCCTTGTGCTTACTCCTACTAGAGAGCTTGCTATACAAATTGAAGAAAGTTTTAATAACTACGGCAGAAATACCAATTTAAAAAATAAAGTAATTTTTGGTGGTGTAAATCAACATGCTCAAGTAGAAGCACTCCGAGCAGGAGTTGATATTTTAATTGCAACTCCAGGTAGATTACTTGATTTAATGAATCAGCGTCATGTTGATATTTCTAACATTCAATTTTTTGTGTTGGATGAAGCTGATAGAATGTTAGACATGGGATTTATTCATGATGTAAAAAAAGTTATTGCCAAGTTACCGGCTAAACGACAATCTTTGTTTTTTTCAGCTACAATGCCTCCAGTAATTCAAAGCTTGGCAGATACTATTTTGGTGAATCCTTCCAAAGTGGAAGTAACACCTGTTTCATCTACTGCCGAAAAAATTAATCAAGTAGTGTATTTTGTGGATAAAGAAAATAAAAAGCATTTATTGATAGATGTATTAAAAGACAAAGCAATTGAACGAGTGTTGGTATTTACCAGAACAAAGCATGGTGCAGATAAAGTAGTGAAAGACTTAATTAAATCCAATATTAAAGCACAAGCTATACATGGTAATAAATCGCAAAATGCTCGTCAAAATGCATTAAATAATTTTAAATCAAAAATTACACGAGTGTTAGTTGCAACCGATATTGCAGCACGCGGAATTGATATTGATGAGTTATCACATGTTATAAATTATGAATTACCAAATGTTCCTGAATCGTATGTTCACAGTATTGGCAGAACAGGTAGAGCAGGAGCAAGTGGTATCGCTATTGCTTTTTGCGATGCCGAAGAAAAAGCATATTTAAAAGATATTCAAAAATTAATCGGAAAAACCATTCCTATTATTGATGATCATAATTATGAATTAAAAAATCATACGGTTGTTAAGGCGGCACCTAAACCACAACGAAATTTTTCGAATAGGCCACCCAAAAGAGGTCACACAACTAGCTCCAATTCATTTGAAAAAAAGCAATCGAATTCAGTAAATAGAGAGGCAAGTGGAGCTAAAGCCAATGGTGTTCGTTCAGAACAAGGACGTTCAGAAAATACATCAAAACCAAAAAAGAATTGGTTTGGTCGTGAAAGAAGAGAAAGGTAGCTTTTCTTATTACGTATTCTCAAAAAAATAATTTGTGGATTAAAATTTTAAACTAAACATGGTTGAGTATCCGCGAGCGGATACTCAACCATGTTTTTTAGTGATGTAAAGCAAGTTACTCAACTAATTCTTTTCACTATTTCATTCCAAATAACTTCATTGGGTGGAGGAGCAATAATGGTAATAGGCTCTTTTTTTACAGGATGAATAAATTCAATTTTTCGAGCATGTAAATGAATGCTTGCATCTTTGTTTGTTCGATCGAAACCATATTTGATATCGCCTTTGATAGGGCAATTCATGCTTGAAAGTTGCACTCTGATTTGATGATGACGTCCGGTGTGAGGAGTAATTTCTAAAAGGTGGTAATTATCTAAACTCAATATTAATTCATAATCCAGTTCTGAACGTAAAGCACCTTGTTGTTCTTTTTCATAGGCGCGCGACATGTTTTTTGCTTCATTTTTTTTTAGGTAATGAATTAATTTTCCTTTGATATTTTTAGGTTTATTTTTTACAACAGCCCAGTAGGTTTTTTGAATTTCTTTGCTTTGAAACATCTGATTCAAACGCGTTAAAGCTTTGCTTGTTTTTGCAAAAAGTACAATACCACTTACTGGCCTATCAATACGATGTACCGTACCCACAAAAACATCACCTGGTTTATTGTATTTTTCTTTGATGTATTGTTTTACAAAATCGCTCAATGGAGCATCACCTGTTTTGTCTCCTTGTACAATATCTGAAGGACGTTTGTTAACGGCAATAATGTGATTGTCTTCGTATAGGATTTGTAATGGGTTCACTGTTTAGCAGTTGAATGGTTGATTTGTTAAGTGGTTAATTAGTTGATTAGTTGAATGGTTAATTAGTTATTATCGATTGTCATTTCGACCGCAGGGAGAAATCTCATTTTCAGTTCAGACCTTTCTGTTTGTATACAGAAAGTTTAATGTTTCTGTGTTTTTTAACTCTTTTACTAATTAACCAATTTTCTTAATTTACTTTTTCTAATATTGTTCATTTGAATTTGGAAAATCTTTCGACTTCACATCATTGATGTATTGCCCTACAGCACCTTTAATATCATCGTATAGGTTAAGGTAGCGTCTTAAAAAGCGCGGACTAAATTCATGTGTTAAACCTACCATGTCATGGAATACTAACACTTGTCCATCTACACCTGCTCCTGCGCCAATTCCAATAACAGGAATATGTAATTCACTCGCTACTTTTTCGGCAAGTTTTGCTGGAATTTTTTCAAGTACCAATGCAAAACAACCGGCTTTTTCTAATGCATGTGCATCTTCAATTAATTTTTGGGCTTCTGCTTCTTCTTTTGCACGCACATTGTATGTTCCAAATTTATAAATACTTTGAGGCGTTAATCCTAAATGTCCCATTACCGGAATACCTGCAGTTAATATACGTTGAATAGATTCGGTTACTTCTTGTCCGCCTTCCAATTTTACCGCATGTGCACCGCTTTCTTTCATTATTTTGATAGAAGAATTTAAAGCTTCTTTTGAATTTCCTTGATACGTACCAAAAGGTAAATCAACAATAATCAAAGCTCTGTCAACAGCACGAACAACAGAAGATGCATGATAAATCATTTGATCCAGTGTAATTGGTAAAGTTGTTTCATGACCAGCCATTACGTTGGATGCACTATCACCAACCAATATAACATCTATACCGGCTGCATCTACAATTTTAGCCATGGTATAATCGTAGGCCGTGAGCATTGATATTTTTTCGCCACCACGTTTCATCTCCTGTAAGGTATGTGTGGTTACTTTTTTTACTTCTTTATGTACTGACATGGTATTTTGTTATATGGTTAATTGGTTAAATAGTTATATGGTTAAATAGCTAAATGGTTAATTGGTGGGATTGTATTTTGTGAATCTTTAATCTAGCTATAAAATTAATGCGCTTATTTAAACCAATTAACTTACGTATCTAAATTCCTCAATTATAACTAATCAAATAACCACCAATCTACCACAAAACTACAAATACTTTCCAAAACAACCGCTTATTTGCCAAAATTGCCGTTTAGGTATTTTCATATTTAAAATTCAATCATTTTGCTACATTTACACTCAAATATTTTATGTAAGTTTGTTCCTCTAAAAAAAAATTGACAGTGAAAAAGAATATCATTTATTTATTTATAGCATCATCCATGCTTTTTTCTGCTTGTAGCACCGATTTAGATGTGAATGGCGATTGGAAAGAAACAATGGTAGTGTATGGTTTATTAGACCAAACACAAACCAAACAATACATCAAAGTAAACAAAGCGTTTTTAGGACCACAATCGGGCTTGGTAATGGCTCAAATTAAAGATTCGGCACAATATGCAAATGCTTTAACTGTAAAACTGGTTCGTGTAAGTGATAATAGCGAAGTTTTGTTACGTCCAGATAACTCTATCCCTAAAGAAGATGGTGTTTTTTATGGACCAGATCAAGCCAATGCTATATATTCTAATGTAGATATCAATGGGAATACCGTTCCCTTAAACTTAGTAAGCTCAACACAATATAAATTAGTAATTCAAAATGGAGAAACAGGAAAGGTGGTTACTTCTCAAACACCATTGATAGCTGATTTTCCTATTGTAAAGCCAAATGCCTCTACTCCGTTTTTTAATTTTATTTTTGCCAACTCTCCAAATTATCGTTTTTTGGTAGAATGGACATCCTCTAAAAATGCACGTATTTACCAAATGATTGTGCGTTTTAACTATGTAGATTCATTGATTACAGGAAACGTAAACAAATCAATCGACTGGGTATTTCCGGCACAAAAAACATTAGGTTTATTGGGCGGAGAAACC
>JAEUTT010000437.1 GCA_016787165.1 Bacteroidia bacterium
GATTCAAATAATTCCAAAATTAATATTACCGAAAATGTATTAAAAGAAGGAGTGTATTTTTATACAATAAAAAATAACGATACTATTTTATTTAATGATAAATTTATTATTATCAAATAACATTATTAAAAAGCAAGTACAACTTTTAGATACATGAAAAAAAAGCGCTTCATTTTGGCTATACTGTTCTGCCTTGGGGGCGTTAATGCCTATTCCCAAAAAAAATTGGGAGAGTCCACTATTACTGTAGGAGGGGGTATTAGTTTAATTGGTACGGCATCCTCAATAACAGCAAACGGGAATAGCAGAAACGATGAATTTCGGTCAATTCCATTTTTAGTTGCTTCTTATGATGTTGGTTTGTCCGAATTGTTAAGTTTAGGCGCATCTTATAGCAGACAAGAGTACAGATATTACTATGATTATTATGATGTTCAATATTCCTTATTTATAAATAGGGAAACAGACAGATATGTCCGAGAAAATTATGGCTTACGCGTGCTATTTCATTTTGGCAAAAAAGAAACACTGGATATGTATGCGGGCGTTCGACTTGGGTTAACAGTATGGAATATCAATTCAACAAATCCCAACAACGAATACAAACCAGAAAATAATTCAGATACTCCTTGGAGCCTAAGGGTAAATGTCAAAAACACACACTATACAGCTCAAGCCTTGTACGGTTTTCGTTATTATTTTAGTAAAAATGTGGGGTTAAATTTTGAAGTTGGAATTGGACCTCCCGGCCTTATTATGTTAGGTTTAAATATACGATATTGATGATAAGTATACCTTTTTAAAATAATTATTACAAACAAAAAACCCCCGAAAAATTTTTTGAGGGGTTTTTTGTTTGTGCTTATTACAGTTTTGCTTTTATTTCTACCATTTCATATCCTTCAATGATATCGCCTACTTTAATATCATTAAATCCATCAATGTTTAATCCACATTCAAAACCTTTGTTTACTTCTTTCACATCATCTTTAAAGCGTTTTAAAGAACCCAATGAGCCATCGTGAACCACAATTCCATCGCGAATAATACGCACTTTGGTATTACGTGTTACTTTTCCATCTAACACATAACATCCTGCAATTGTTCCTACTTTGGTAATGTTAAACACTTCACGAATTTCGATGTTACATACCACTTTTTCTTCAAATTCAGGAGCAAGCATTCCTTCCATCGCTGCTTTAATTTCTTCAATTGCTTTGTAAATAATAGAGTACAAACGAATATCGATTTGTTCTGTTTCTGCTATTTTACGAGCACTTGCCGAAGGACGAACCTGGAAACCAATAATAATAGCATTAGAAGCCGATGCTAATAATACATCCGACTCACTAATTGCTCCTACTGCTTTATGTACAATTTTTACTTGAACTTTATCGGTAGAAAGTTTTTGCAATGAATCGGCTAATGCTTCTACCGAACCATCCACGTCACCTTTTACAATTACATTCAACTCTTTAAAATCACCTATCGCTAAACGTCTTCCAATTTCATCAAGTGTAATATGTTTTTGAGTACGTATTCCTTGTTCGCGTTGTAACTGCAATCGTTTTGCTGCAATTTCGCGTGCTTCACGCTCATCCGACATTACATGAAATTTATCTCCTGCTTGTGGTGCACCACTTAAACCAAGCAATATTACTGGCATTGCAGGTCCTGCTTCTTTAACTACTTGTCCGCGCTCATTGTGTAACGCTTTTACTTTACCACTAAAACATCCCGCCAATACAATGTCTCCAACATTCAATGTTCCTGTTTCAACAAGAATAGTACTTACATATCCTCTTCCTTTATCTAACTCCGATTCTATGACAGTACCACTTGCATTTTTATTTGGATTTGCTTTCAACTCTAACATCTCTGCCTCTAACAAAACTTTGTCTAACAACACATCAATGTTTTTTCCCATTTTTGCAGATATCTCTTGACACTGATATTTTCCACCCCATTCTTCTACCAAGATGTTCATGTTGGCTAATGCTTCACGAATTTTATCAGGATTTGCACCCGGCTTATCCACTTTATTAATTGCAAATACAATAGGTACCGATGCTGCTTGTGCATGGTTAATTGCTTCTATTGTTTGAGGCATTACACTATCATCGGCAGCTATCACAATAATAGCAATATCTGTTACTTTAGCACCACGAGCACGCATAGCAGTAAAGGCTTCGTGACCGGGAGTATCCAAGAATGTAATTGTTTTTCCGTTTTCTAATTTTACATTGTATGCACCAATATGTTGTGTGATACCTCCGGCTTCACCGGCAATAACATTGGCTTTACGAATATAATCCAACAAAGATGTTTTACCGTGATCTACGTGACCCATCACCGTAACAATTGGTGAACGATCTTTTAAATCTTCTGGTTGGTCTTCTTCTTCTTTAATTGCTTCTTGCACCTCCACACTTACAAACTCTAGTTTGTATCCAAACTCTTCGGCAACAATAGCAATTGTTTCGGCATCTAAACGTTGATTGATAGATACAAACATTCCTAAGCTCATACAAGTAGAGATAATTTCGTTCACAGAAATGTTCATCATTTGTGCTAACTGATTAGCCGAAACAAATTCTGTTACTTTAATAATCTTTTTTTCTGCTTCTTGTAATTCTGCTTCTTCTTGTAAACGTTCGCT
>JAEUTT010000111.1 GCA_016787165.1 Bacteroidia bacterium
TACAAAAGGAAATTGAAATTGCAAAACAATATAATAAACCCATTATTGCTGTTGAGCCGTGGGCATCGGAGAAGACATCTCAAATTGTTAAGGACAATGCCGATATAATTGTTAAGTGGCAAAGTAAATCTGTTGTTGATGCAATTAAAAACTATTCAGTATGAGAAAAGCGTTAGTAGTAGGAATTGATTTTTATGAACATATAAATTCATTGCACGGCTGTGTTAACGATGCTTATGCTATAAAAGCAGTTCTTGACAGACATAGTGACGGAACAAAAAATTTTGATGCTGCTATTGAAATAGCAACTGGACCAAAAGCTACTATTGAAAGAAAGGAATTGAAAAACAAAGTGGAGGAGCTGTTTAAAGACAAAAGTGATATCGCATTGTTTTATTTTTCTGGACACGGCTATGTTGAAAGCACAGGTGGTTATTTAATTACTTCCGAATGTAAAGATGGTGATGATGGCTTTTCAATGAATGACCTTTTAGAAATTGCCAATACTTCGCCTGCAAGAAATAAAATAATCATTCTTGACTGTTGCCATTCAGGAATGGTTGGTAAGACCTCGCAAAAAGAGGACAAATCAGTTCTTTCGGAAGGGCTTACAATCCTAACAGCATCAAGCGAAACGCAATATGCAATAGAGGAAAATGGCTCTGGAGTCTTTACAACTTTATTTATTGATGCAATGAATGGTAGTGCTTCAAATTTGGTTGGTGATATAACACCAGGTAGCATTTACGCACACATTGACCAATCTTTAGGTTCTTGGGAGCAACGACCAATCTTTAAAACTAACGTAACGACATTTACAACATTAAGAAAAGTTCAACCGCCTATTTCACTTTTAGACCTTAAACGTTTAAATGAACTATTCCCTGTAAAAGGACAAGACTTTAAACTTGACCCAAGTTTTGAACCAGAAAGCGACAATCCAAATGACGAAAATGTTGCGAAATTCAAACTATTACAAAAGTATAATCGCATAAACTTAGTTGTGCCTGTTGACGCTGAACATATGTATTTTGCTGCAATGGAAAGCAAATCTTGCAAGCTGACAATTCTTGGAGAACATTACTGGAACTTAATATCTAAAGACAGAATTTAATGTTGGTCAGAGAAGCACATACGCCTAACAGCACCTACCCAAAAGTGGCGGTTCAGTGGTTATATCAAGCTTTGTGCTTCTATCAACATTTGTGCTTGGTTGACAGTGAAATGCTTCGAAACCCCTACTGAGCCAGTGCGCAATCCGTTAACAAAATTATCATAAAGCCCAAACAATAAAAAATAAAAATTTCAAGTAGACATAAACAATGAGACTAATTTTAATATTACTGTTACTTGCCCCTTCAAGCATTTGTGTTGCACAAATAAATACGTTTTATGTTCAACCTATTCAAACAGACCTCAATTATGCTTCTGTTCAAGATAGCCACTTAGTTGTTAGAAACACAACAACCAATTTGAACAAACTTTTTTTATTCATTGGAGGCACAGGAAGTAACACTAAGGGTTATCAAACCATTAGTAATTTTGCCGGAAACCTTGGCTACGATGTAATAAATATTTCTTATCCCAACACTGTGGCTGCTGCAAGTTTAGCTAATAGTTCCGACAGTATGGTTTTTAATAAATATAGACAGGAAGTTTGTTATGGAACAGCATTAAGTCCTGATGTAACAGTTGATACCTTAAATTGTATTTATACCAGAACTGTTAAACTGATAAATTATTTGAACTCAACTTACCCAACACAAAATTGGAATCAATATTTAATCAACCCTACAACACTCGATTGGTCTAGAATAGCTATTGGAGGACATTCGCAAGGAGGAGGACATGCCTGCTATTTTGCTAAATTGAATGATGTTGAAAGAGTTCTTATGTTTTCTAGTCCGAATGATTATAGCAACTATTTTTCTAATGCTGCAAATTGGTTAAGAACCTCTGGTATTACTGCTATGAATAAACATTTTGCGTATTTAAATTTATTAGACGAAGTAGTTCAATTTAACAAACAATTAATTAATTTAGAAGGCCTTGGGCTTCATCCTTTATATGATACAACACATGTTGATATTACAAGCACACCTTATAATAATTCACACTGCTTATACACAACACAAACTCCAGGAATTGCAATTCTTTACCATAACACAACAACTAAATTTAGTTTAATAAACAATTCCGTTTGGACTTACATGCTTACATCTACCATCACTACAAGTTTAAATGAGGTTAAAAACAAGTGTGTTATTTCTGTTTATCCTAACCCTACATCATCAATAATAACTATTTATTCAGATGATGATTTTTTTGATGAAAAATACAATGTTCAAAATACAACAGGACAAATAATTTTAACAGGTAAATCATCAAACACACACTTTTTAAATATTGATTTTGCGACATTCGACAATGGAATTTATTTTGTAACAATAGGCAAAAAAACAGTTAAAATTATTAAAACGTAACAGCTATAATAGGTTATAAACTAAAGAAAAAAAAAATTTCGTAACAAAACAAGCTAGTAATATTTGTATACAGATATAAAAAACGAGATTAAATTTAATAAGCACTTAAACAATGAACGAAATTGACAAATACATTCAAGGCTTTCCAGAAAACGTTCAACCAATATTGCAGGCTATCCGAAAAGTAATTCTTGAAAATGCACCAGAAGCCGAAGAGCAAATAGCATACGGTATGCCAGCATACAAAATAAATAAAAAACCATTGGTGTATTTTGCTGCATTTAAAAACCATATTGGTTTTTATGCCACACCATCTGGCCATGAAGAGTTTAAAGATGAACTTTCAAAATATAAACAAGGAAAAGGTTCAGTTCAGTTTCCAATAAATAAAGCAATACCTTATGAACTAATTAAAAAGATTGTAAAGTTCAGGGTAAATGAAAATAACAAAAAAGCAAAGAAATAAAACATTTCAAAAAATTGATATATTTGTTTGAAGTAAAAAATCAATTATGGCTTTAATAAAACCAGTAAAAGGTATACATCCTCAATTTGGAAAAGATTGTTATGTAGCAGAAAATGCAACTGTGGTAGGTGATGTAATTATGGGCGACCAATGTAGCATTTGGTTCAATGCTGTGGTTCGTGGTGATGTAAACTCGATACGCATGGGTAATAAAGTAAATGTGCAAGATGGTGCTATAATTCATTGTACTTACGAAAAAACAAAAGTAATATTAGGTAATAATGTTTCTATCGGGCACAATGCCTTGGTACATGGCTGTACCATTCACGACAATGTATTGATTGGCATGGGAGCTATTGTAATGGATAATTGCGAGATTGGAAGTAATACAATCATTGCTGCAGGTGCAGTAGTATTGGAAGGCACCAAAGTAGAATCAGGAGTAATTTATGCCGGTGTACCTGCCAAAAAAGTAAAAGATATTAACCCCGAATTAATTCATGGTGAAATAAATCGCATTGCAAATAATTATGTAATGTATAGTGGTTGGTTTAAAGAATAGTTGTTGGTTGTTGGTTGTTGGTTGTTGGTTGTTGGTTGTTGGTTGCTCGTTGTTGGTTATGAACTTACTAATTACTATTTACTATTCACTAATTACTATTTACTAATTACTATTCACTAATTACTATTCACTAACCACTACCAACCTACGCTTTCTCTTCCCAAATCATACACAAATGCACAATGGTAGCTACAGCTTTTTGCATATCCTGAATACTTACCCATTCGTGTTTTGAATGAAACGCATGTTCACCTGCAAAAATATTCGGACAAGGTAATCCCATATATGAAAAACGAGAACCGTCAGTACCACCTCTGATACTCGACAATACAGGAGTTACGCCAGCGCGCTTAATAGCTTCCAATGCATTATTTACAATCTCCGGATTTTTATCCAACACCTGTTTCATGTTTCGATATTGCTCTTTTACAATGAAATCAAATGTAGAGTTAGGATAATTTTTAATTACCTTTTGTGTTAGATTTTGTAAAAAATCTTCTTGCGTTTTTAAACCTTCTTCATCAAAAGCACGAACGATAAATTGAAGTACTGTTTCTTCTATTCCACCCGAAATACTAACGGGATGAACAAAAGGTTCTTTCTTTTCAGTACTCTCCGGACTCATTTTATCTTTTGGTAAGGCAGCAACAATTTCGCTTGCAATTTTTATTGCACTCTCCATTTTATTTTTTGCAAAACCGGGATGAGTACTCACTCCATGAATGTTTATTGTTACTCCATCAGCCGAAAAAGTTTCATTTTCAATATGGCCCAATTCTTCGCCATCAATGGTATAACCATAATCTGCACCTAACTTTTTTAAATCAGCCTTATCCGCACCACGACCAATTTCTTCATCGGGAGTAAACAAAATTTTAATTGTTCCATGCTTTATCTCAGGATGCTTCATTAAATGGTTTGCAGCATCCATAATTTCAGCCACACCTGCTTTATTATCTGCACCCAATAAAGTTGTTCCATCAGTTGTGATAATATCATTACCTACTTGTTTTAACAATGAAGGATGTTCAGCAACTTTAATTATTTGTGTTTTATCATTTATCAAAACAATATCTTTTCCATCATAATTTTTAGTTAACAGTGGTTTTACAATTTTACCAGAACAATCGGGAGAGGTATCCATGTGCGAACAAAAACATATTACAGGAACTTTTTTAGTAGTATTAGAAGGAATAGTTCCATACACATATCCATTTTCATCCATGTGTGCATCATTGATTCCCATCTCTAATAATTCTTCTACTAATACTTTTGCTAAATCTTTTTGCTTTTCTGTTGATGGACAAGTAGCTGATGTAGGATCACTTTGTGTATCAATTTTTGCATACTTGATAAAACGTTCGGTTACGGTGTGTTGTATGTTCATCTGGTTGTTTTTTATATACTAATTTTATAAATTCATTTCATTTCAATCACGAATTACAGTATTTTTGAGGAATATTCAAAGTAAAATTTAATTTGCAAAATGATTTATAAACAATTAAGCTCAGAAGAGCTGAAAGCACTTGAAAAAGACTTTATTGCATTTTTAGCACATGCACAAATAACCGGACCTGATTGGGAGAAAATGAAACAGAATGAACTAGCTAAAGCAGAAGAATTAATTGATGTTTTTAGCGATGTAGTGTACGACAAGGTATTGAAAAAAATAAAATTTCTAGAATACCGTGAACCTAAATCATTACACATTTACAAATGCAATAACGACAATATTGAACTGGTGGGATTAAAAGTAAATGAACACTCTAATTTGAATTTAACTGCAGAAAATGTATTTGAACAATGGAATGCAAACAACAATGCTTCTGTTACAATAGTAAAATCAAAACGAGACTATATAAAAGAACGTGAAATGGAAGTGTTTGAATTATTACAAACTGGTTGCCTAATTACTGATGATAAATTGTTTACTGTTTTATCAAAATTAAATTAAATGAGTACGGAAGATATTGCCAAAGCACTAAAAATTACAGCTCAATTGATGGAATTGCATGAAGTAAATCCATTTAAAATAAAATCAATTGCCAATGCTGCTTATAAATTAGATAAAACAGATATTGATTTAAGCAATAAATCGTTACAAGAGCTTGAACAAATTGATGGAATTGGCAAAGGAATTGCCATTAAAATAAACGAATTACAAACAACAGGCAATTTAAAAGAACTAGAAGAAATGGTTGCCATCACTCCTTTAGGTGTAATTGAAATGCTTCGTATAAAAGGCATTGGCCCTAAAAAAGTACGACAATTATGGAAAGAACTTGACATTGAAAGCATAGGTGAATTATTATATGCTTGCAACGAAAATCGTTTAACTACTTTAAAAGGATTTGGAGCAAAAACACAAGCCGAAGTAAAAAAGCAAATTGAATTTTTTCAAACTAATATTGGCAAGTTTCATTATGCATCGGTAGAAAGATTTGCGACTGAATTAGTGTTGTACTTAAAAAAGAAATATAATACCGAATTAGTTTCTTTAACAGGAGCCATGCGTAGAAAAAATGAAATCATTGATTGTATTGATGTGCTCATTGCTACAAATGAAACTATTCAAACAGATGAATTCGAAAATAGAAATCAAATAAAAATAAATGTCATTACTTGTACAAAAGTTGAATTTATACAACGTTTATTTGAAACCACTAATGCTGAAGAATTTAAAATTGAAAATTTTAAATTCTTGGAGTCTGCTAAAACAGAACAAGAATTATTTTTATTGAATCAATTGCAGTACATTGAACCTGAATTACGAGAAAACAATGAAATTATTGAACTTGCTCGCAACAACAAAATACCTAAACTTATTGAAACAACTGATTTAAAAGGAATTTTGCATAATCATAGCACCTATAGTGATGGGATGAACACATTAAAAGAAATGGCTGTTTATTGTAAAGAGTTAGGCTACGAATATTTAGGAATTTGCGACCACTCACAATCTGCTTTTTATGCCGAAGGATTAAAACCTGATAGAGTT
>JAEUTT010000275.1 GCA_016787165.1 Bacteroidia bacterium
TAATAATGGTGTTTTTTTTCCTAAAGATGGACTCCCAGGACCTTGCTCATTTTTACTTTCGGAAAGATTAAGGTTAATAATTATTGACACACAATGGTTTTTACATGCTTTTAAAAAAGGAAAAAATAATTCAAAAAAAGAAACTGAAAAAATATTTTATAATCAACTAGATAGTCTATTGACCCTTTCGGATAAAAACAATGAGCAAGTTATTGTTGCAGGCCATCATCCATTGTTAACTAATGGCAATCACGCTAAACCCAAAAAAATTTCTCGTTTTATAGTGCATTATATTCCACCTTTTCAACTGGTAGGATTAGCCGGCATTTACCGCTTATTATCGCAAGACATAGATCATAAAAAATATAAGAGTATGAGAAAAAATTTAATTGCTATTTTCAACCATCACACCAACATTCATTATGTATCAGGACATGAACATAACATACAATTATTTAAAGATAAAAATGTTAAATACTTAGTCAGTGGTAGTGGGAGTAAAACTTCGAACTTTCGTCAGAAAAAACTATTTACTCCTTTTTTTGAAGAAGATAAAAAGTTAGGATTTATTCAACTTAAAACATCTACAGACAATGCGATTACAACCATTGTAATTGATGAATCAGGAAATTCAGTAGAAATAAATAATTATTAGTTAATTACTAATCGCCAATCACAGCCTGTTTTCCAGTTGCTGCAACCGTAAGCCGTATTTCCTTTAATTACTGTCCCTAATTTGCATTTAGGGCAAGTACTTGGAATTTTTTCTTTTTTAACTTTTGAAGCTACAGCTTGCTTCTCTTCAAACTCTATATTAAAATCATTCGTTAATTTTAATATTCCATCTTTTTTAACGCCAACCATATCAAAACCTTTTATAATAGATGTTTTTCCTTTTTCTGCTAGTAATTTTACTTGAGCATCAGATAATTTTTTTCCCAGCAATTCAAAAGGAATTTTAAAATCACAACCATTTTTATAGCTACTACAACCAAAAGCCATTTTACCCTTTAGCAATGAACCGTCATCACATTTTGGACATTGTATTGTTCCAGTATCTTTTTGTTTTGTTTTAATTTCAGCCGACTCAACAGCAATGCGTTTCCCACTTTCATTTTTTACTTGTAGCACAATATCGCTTACCATTTGTTTCATCTCTTGCAAAAAATGCTCCGCTTGATATTCTCCTTTTTCGATTTGACGAAGCTTAAATTCCCAATTTCCTGTCATTTCAGCTGATTTCAATAATTCATTGTTAATTATTTGAATTAACTGCATTCCAATAATCGTTGGAATTATATTTTTACGTTCTCTTTTTATATAATTTCTTCGAAATAAGGTTTCTATAATTGCCGCTCGTGTACTTGGTCTACCAATTCCATTATCTTTCATTAAATCGCGGAGCTCCTCATCCTCCACACTTTTACCTGCTGTTTCCATTGCTCTTAGCAATGTGGCCTCTGTGTATGGTTTTGGCGGACTCGTTTTACCTTCTTTTAAAAAGGCTTCATGTGCCCCTTTTTCACCTTGCATAAATTCCGGAAGGAGTTGAGTTTCTTCCTTTTCATCATCCTCTGACACCGTTTCTTTTTCATACACAACTCTCCAACCAGCATCCAATATTTGTTTTCCTGTAGCCTTAAATTCTACCTCTTTAACAAAACCTAATACGGTGGTATTAGACACTTCGCAATCTTTATAAAAAACAGAAATAAATCGCTTTGCTATAACATCATATACATTTTCTTCTGCACCACTTAATCCTTGAGCTTTAATATCTGTAGGAATAATTGCATGATGATCTGTTACTTTTTTATCATCAAACACTTTTGTGGATTTACGAATTGGTTCTGCTAATAATGGTCTTATATACATCTGATAATTAGCCATACTTTTTAATATCCCTGATATTTTCGGATACATATCATCTGGTAAATAAGTAGTATCTACACGAGGATAAGTCACTAATTTTTTTTCATATAAATTTTGAATAGTTTTGAGTGTATCATCTGCAGAAAATCCAAATTTTTTATTACACTCTACCTGCAATGCTGTTAAATCAAACAAACGAGGTGGACTTTCTTTTCCTTTTTTAGTTTCTACCAATGAAATTTCAAAAGGATGTTCTTTAATTGAACTAAGTGTATCTTCTGCTTTTTGTTTATCTGTACCCGAAAAACGTTCTAATTGAGCATTAAAAACAACATCTCTATATTTTGTTTTTAACTCAAAAAACACTGCCGACTTAAATGCATTTATCTCGAATTGTCGATTTACAATCATTGCTAAAGTAGGTGTTTGTACTCTTCCTACCGACAATACCTGTTTATTTCCATTGCCATATTTTATGGTATATAAGCGAGTTGCATTCATCCCAAGCAACCAATCAGCAGCAGCACGCGAATAACCAGCAAAATATAAACTGTCATAATCTTTTGCATCTTTTAATTTTGTGAAACCTTCTTTGATTGCTTCTTCTGTTAAGGATGAAATCCATAAACGTTTCATTGGTTTTTTACAATTTGCTTTTGCAAAAACCCATCGCTGAATAAGCTCTCCTTCTTGCCCAGCATCACCACAATTAATTACCTCGTCAGCATGCTCAAACAATGTAGCAATGGTATTAAATTGCTTTTCTATCCCTTTATCGTTTTTAAGCTTAATTCCAAATTTCAGAGGTAAAATAGGAAGCATATTTAAATTCCATTCTCGATAGGCCGAATCGTATTCATGAGGCTCTTTTAGTTCACATAAATGACCAAACGTCCAAGTAACTTGATACCCATTTCCTTCCCAATAACCATCCTTTCGTTGATTGGCTCCAACAATCTCGGCAATTTCTTTTGCAACACTTGGTTTTTCAGCGATGCATACTTTCATATGTAAATACTTATTTTTTTCATTTGTCATATGGTATATGCCATATTATCTTCATTGGCGCATATTCACGCTTTGTGCATAGCTATTTTATAAGCGTAAAAATAACGAGTGTTCCTCTTTCTCATTTAAAATGATTTAATGTTTTATCAACAATAAAGCACTTTGCATTAATTTCAGTAATTTTACGTTCCAATTTTAAACCTTACATTTTATGAAAAAAATAGTTCTTATTCTATTTCTATCATTTATATCGCTTGCCATCTTTTCGAAAGAAAAAAAGCCCAAACTTGAAAAAGGTTTGTATGCCGAGATAGAAACAACAAAAGGTAAAATACTTTTACAACTTGAGTTTGAAAAAACCCCACTCACTGTCGCTAATTTTGTGGGACTAGCAGAAGGGAAAATTAAAAATAATGCGAAAGAAATAGGAGTACCATTTTACAATGGTTTAAAATTTCATAGAGTAATTGCCAACTTCATGATTCAAGGAGGCGATCCTGCAGGAAATGGATCTGGAGGACCTGGCTATAAATTTAAAGATGAAATACATCCTGATTTAAAACATACAGGTCCAGGAATTTTATCGATGGCCAATGCGGGGCCAGGAACCAATGGTTCACAATTTTTTATTACGCATGTTAAAACACCATGGCTAGATGGTAAGCATAGTGTTTTTGGGCATGTTGTTTCTGGAATAGAAATAGTAAATGCTATTCAACAAGGAGATGAAATTAAATCGGTAAAAATTATACGCGTTGGAAAACCTGCAAAAAAATTCAAGGCAGATAAAGTATTTACAGAATTAAATAAATAAAGCAAAAAATGAAAATTGGAATTGTTTGTTATCCTACATTTGGTGGTAGTGGTGTTGTTGCAACAGAATTAGGCAAGGCTCTTGCAGAAAAAGGACATCAAGTTCATTTTATAACCTATAGTCAGCCTGTACGTTTAGACTTTTTTTCTGAAAATTTATTTTATCACGAAGTGGCTGTATCGGATTACCCTCTTTTTGACTATCAACCCTATGAATTGGTATTATCGAGCAAATTAGTGGATGTGGTAAAATATGAAAAATTAGATTTATTACATGTTCATTATGCTATTCCGCATGCTTCGGCTGCATATATGGCCAAACAAATTCTAGCATCGCAAGGAATAAATATTCCATTTATTACAACATTACACGGAACCGATATTACACTTGTAGGAAAAGATCCATCTTTTGAACCTGTAATTACTTTTGCAATCAACAATAGCGATGCTGTAACGGCAGTTTCAGAAAGTTTAAAAAACGACACGTACAAAAACTTCCCAAATGTTACCAGAGATATACACGTAATTCCAAATTTTATTTGCTTAGATGAGTATAAATTCGACAACTTAAAATGTCATCGAAAAATGTATGCTCCTAATGATGAACGAATTTTGGTACATGTATCCAATTTTAGAAAAGTAAAACGTGTTGATGATGTTTTACGAATTTTTAATACTGTAAGAAAAAAAATACCATCCAAACTTATTTTAGTTGGTGATGGCCCTGAAAGAGGTAATATTGAAAAATTATGCAGAGAGTTAAATACCTGTGACGATATTAAATCATTGGGTAAAATTGTAAATCCTGAACAAATTTTAGCCATCTCTGATTTATTCATTTTACCATCAGAAACCGAAAGTTTTGGTTTAGCAGCCTTAGAAGCTATGGCGGCACGCGTGCCTGTTATTTCAACTAATTCAGGCGGATTGCCCGAAGTAAACATAAATGAATTTAGTGGCTACTTAAGTAATGTTGGTGATATTGAAGACATGGCAAAAAATGCCATTAAAATATTAAAAGATGATGCTACACTAAATGCGTTTAAAACAAATGCATTTACTCAAGCACAAAAATTTGACATTCACAAAATACTACCTTTATATGAAAATTTGTACAATTCATTATTAGTAAAATAAAACAAAAAAGGCTTCTAAATTAGAAGCCTTTTTTGTTTTATTTTACTAAAGTAACATGCCCAATGTACTGTCGATCAACACCTGAAAAATCTTTAAAATTAACTTTCCACACATATACTTCAAAAGGAACTAAATCTCCTGTATTATTTCTTAAACCATTCCATCCAGTGTAATAGTCATTGGTTTTAAATATACGTTCACCCCAACGATTAAATATTTGCATTTCAAATGTACCAATTTCTATTCCATCGCCATAAACTCTAAACACATCATTTTTACCATTGCTATTTGGTGTGAATGCATTTGGAGCATAGAATGTTAAAATTTGATCAATTATAATTGCTCCAGTAATTGTATCGGCACAACCATTAATATTTGTTACAATCAATTGCACAGCTGTAACTCCAGTATCAGGATAAACAAAATATGGGTTTTGTAAATTAGAAGTTCCAAATGGACCAAATGTCCATTGCCATGAGTCAATTACACCTGTTGATTGATCGGTAAAATAAACAATTGGGTCGGCAATAGATGTTGGTTGCGGACTAGCAGAATAAGCTGCTTCAGGCTGAGAATGAATAGTAATATAATTTGGTGCATTTACTGAACTAGTACAACCTATAGTATTTGAATATGTAAAACTTACACTGTAGTTACCAGCTGTAGTATATAAATAACTAGGATTACATTCTGTTGAAGTTACACCGTTGCCAAAAGTCCACAAACAAGAACCTCCCGGTTGATTATTGACACCAGTAAAACTAACTAATGTAGGCTCACAACCTTGAGTAGTATCCGATTGAATAGATATAATTGGTGAAGGAATAACATTAATAGTCATCGTATCCACATTACCACATGAACCTGAAATAGTGTAAGTAATAACATGACTTCCTGCACCTGCGGTTCCTGGATTAAAAGTTCCAGCAGTTGCATCTGTAATACCTTGTCCGGACCAAACACCACCGGTATTTACCGCTGAAAGTGTAACAGAAGGGAATGCTGTACAATATGGCCCAACTTGAGTAATGGTAGCATCTAACTGCGAAATCACATTCACAATTACAGTATCTTGTGAAGCACAAGGTGTTGTTAATGAATAAGTAACAATGTGATTTCCGATAGCAACTGTAGTAGGATCAAATGTTCCATTGGTAGCATTTGTGATTCCGGGTCCAGACCATGTTCCACCAGCAGTAGCAGCACTAAGATTTATAGCAGCACCTGTATTACATAAGCCGGGAGTTGAATTAATAGTTGCATCAGGCAATGGAGTAACCACTATGTCAATTGTATCGGCACCAGTACCACATAATCCATTTACAGTAAAAACAATTTGGTGAGTTCCTACTCCAGCTACAGCAGGATCAAAAACACCTGTTGTTGCATTTACACCTGGTCCACTCCAAGAACCATAACTCATTGGCACATCTACCTGTAATTGAGCTGTTGTTCCATTCACGCAAAACGGACCAGCAGGAGTAACTGTTAATGAATCTAAATTTATAACATTTACCTGAACGCTATCCGAAGAGGCACAACCACCAGCTGTATTTGTAACTGTTACTGTAAATGTAGTAGTTGTTAAGGGTTGTGCTGTTGTATTTTGAGCACTTGCATTTGCAATGTTACCACTGCTAGGCGACCAAGAGTAAGT